>NZ_VFPT01000001.1:3615000-3772823 GCF_006716865.1 Roseinatronobacter monicus
CTGTGCGCCAAAGACGACGTTATCGGCAGACACCACTTCCAGTGAGATGTCGTTGAGCACCTGATCGTTGACCGGTACCTTGGAATGAACCCGATCCAGAAAGGGCACGATCACATTCACCCCCGCATCCAATGTGCGGTGATATGCGCCCAGCCGCGTGACAACATAGTTCTCTGACTGCGGTACAATCTTCAGCCCCAGCAGGACGATAAGTACCAGCACGACGACCAATGCTAGAATAAGTTCCATGACAACCCCCGGAAAAAACGATGCACCCGATACATATGACAGATCGGCTATGCCGCAACGTTAAATCACGTGCTGTCTTCAGTGGCAACACGCCGCGCCAGCAGCATCAGCGATAGCGCTGTGGTTGAACACAGGATCATCCCGACAATCAGCGGAATTGGTGTGCCATCATAGGCCAGCGAAATCGGCACCGCGATCAGCACCGACCCGACCGTGGACAGTGACATGACAACCGAAGACCCGATGCCCGCCATATGGCCCAAGGGCTGCAAGGCCAGCGCGTTCAGATTGCCGAATGTCAGCCCGATGGAAAAGAATGCGGTGCACATGAAGGCAAAGAACAGTCCGAAATCCCAAGGTGCGGGCAGGCCCAGACTCATGAGGCCCAGAAACACCACCGACACGCTGGCCTGCCAGAAAAACGCATAGGTGGCGATCTTGCGCATGCCCAGCCGCATGACCATTTTGGCGTTCGCCACGCTGGCAGTTCCGGCCACAAGCGCGGTTGCGGCAAACCAGAACGGGAAGGTAGCGGCGCGGTCATACACATCGTCAAAGATCATGGGCAGGTTTGACAGCCACGCAAAAAGCGGCGCAAAGGCAAATGTCAGCGCTACGACATAGACCATCACTGCCGGATTGGTGACAATCTCGACCAGCGCAGACCCCAGCACGCGCGGACGCAAGGCGCGGCGGTTTTCGGGGGCCAGTGATTCAGGCTGACGCGTCATCAGCCACAGTGCTGCGATCAGGCCAAAGGCTATGAAGGAAAAGAAAATCATGCGCCAGTTTGACAGCCAGATGATTCCGGCCCCGATGGACGGCGCAATCGCGGGCACCAGCACGAACAGGGTCATGATAATGGATGTCACCCGCGCCATTGACCGGCCCGAATACAAATCGCGCACCATCGCCGTTGCGACCACACGCGGTGCCGCCGCCCCCAAACCTTGCAAGAACCGCGCGGCCAGCAACGACTCGATTGACCATGCCTGCATCGCCAGCAACGCGCCTGCCAGATAAACCGCAATCCCCACCAGCAGCACCGATTTGCGCCCGAATGCGTCCGAGACCGGCCCGCAAATCAATGTCCCAAGGCCAAGACCAAAGACGAAACTTGCGATCACCAACTGCCCACGCGCGGGCATGTCGGGCGACAATTCCAGCCCAATCGCGGGCAAAGCGGGCAACATCGCGTCGATGGAAAACGCCACGGTCGAGATCAGCAGCGCCATAAGCGCTACAAACTCTCCAAAGCGCAGCGGTTTCGTGGGCGAGAAAGGACGCCTCATCCGGGGGTGCCTGTCAGATCATCAATCACGCTGTGCCAAAGTTCCGTGGGCTGCGCGCCGGACACGGCATATTGCTGATCCAGCATGAAGAACGGCACGCTTTGAATGCCGCGCGCGCGCGCTGCGCGATCCGCCTCGCGGATCATCTGCGCATCCGCGTCCGTGTCCAGCAAGCGCGCGATCATGTCTCGCAGCAAGCCTGACTGCGCGGCCAGATCCAGCAGCACCTCGCGGTCGCCAATGTCGCGCCCCTCGCAGAAATAGGCACGGAACAGCCCGCTGACCACGGCACCCTGCCGCCCTTCCAGCCCCGCCCAATGGATCAGGCGGTGCGCATCCAGCGTGTTGGGCGTTCGGGTAATGGCGGGCAGGTCCAGCTTGAGGCCAGCCTCCTCGGCGGCTTGAACGACAGGGGCATAGGCATCCAGCACACCTTGGTCGCCGCCGAATTTCAGGCTTAGATACTCTTGCCGTTCCATCCCCTCTGGCGGCATGTCGGGGTTCAACTGGAACGGGTGCCAGCGGATTTCAAACGGGTGATCTGGGCGCGATTCCAGCGCGCGGCCCAGTTGCGTTTTGCCAATATAGCACCACGGGCAGATCGGATCAGACCATATATCAAGTGGTATCATGCGCCCTCCGCACGGTAGCTGTCGCGCAAGGCCCGCCGCGACAATTTTCCATTCGCGCCGCGCGGCAGGCTGTCGCGATGCCGGTACAGGCGCGGTTGTTTGTAGCGCGCCAGATTTTCGGCGGCATAGGCTTTCAGCGCGTCTTCGTCTTGCGGGCTGTCGGCGGTGTAGAACGCAGCGATCACGCTGACCCCCTCGCGCACGGTCACTTCCGTGCAGGCGATGTCATGGATTGCGGGGTGACTGGCCAGCGCGCGTTCCACTTCCAGCGGCGAGACGCGAAAACCGCCTGCATTCATCATATCGTCATTGCGGCCCAGATAGGCGATCGCGCCATCTGCGGCCATGCGCCCCCGGTCGCCGGTCAGGAACCAGTCCCCCAGCAACGGCAGGTCGGGCGTGCTGTCTTGCAGATAGCCCAGCATCAGGCCCGGATCACTGCGATGAATGGCCAGCATACCCTCATCACCGCGAGCGACGGGTGCGCCGTCTTCATCCAGAATGGCGATTTGCCGCCCCTGCTGCGGATAGCCGGCACTGCCTGCGGGGGCAGGGCGGTCAGGGCTGGCCGAGATGTAGGTCGAGCATTCGGACATGCCCAACGCCTCGAATATCTCGCGGCCGGTCGCGGCGTGCCATGCGTCGCGGGTGATGTCGGGCAGTTTCTCGCCTGCGGACAAGCCGTGGCGCAGGCGCGGCAATTCCAGTGCGCGGCCTTCTTTCAGCAATTGACGATAGACACCCGGCACACCGGCAAAAAGCGTGGCATCAAAGCGTTTCAGCATCAGTGCCAGGGGTGCGCCCGCCTCGGGGATCAGGGCAGTCGCGCCAATCGCCCAAGGGTCCATCAGCCCGGTGCCCAGTGTGTAGGTCCAGTTGAACGCGCCAGCATGCAGCATGCGGTCATCTTGCGTCAGCCCATACCAGCCGCCCCACATCATCCGCCGTGCCCATATGGCGCGATGCGCATGGACAACAGCGCGCGGACTGCCGCCACTGCCCGAAGTGTAGATGATATAACCGGCCCTGTCTGGACTGCCCATATGCCAGTCGCAGGGGGGCAGGTCTTGCATCTTATGCAGGTCGGCCTGCGCCAATACCGGCGCTGTGTGGTCCGGCAGGGCCACCCCCTCTGCCCCCAGCACCAGTGCGGGCGCTATTTCATGGGCAATGCGTGTGATCTCAAACGCCGTCAGTTGGGTTGAGGTCGGCACAGGCACCAGACCGGCGGCAATCGCCCCCAGATAGGCCACTGGAAAATCAACCGTGTTGCCCAGCCGCATCAGCACCCTGTCACCCGGCTGCAACCCTGCGGCCAGCAAGCCAGCGCCCGTCCCGCGCACCGCCGCGATCAAGCGGCCATAGGACCACCGCTCGGCCCCGCTGGCGCGCAGGATTTGCAGCGCAATCTTGTCGGGGGTCGCGGCCCCCGCAGACAGCACATACTGCGCCATGTTGAATGGCGCGGGGCACGGGGCGGTCGGGCTGGGGTCGGTTATGGACAGCATACGCCCAGTGCTATGCGCGCGCCTTGACAGTTGCAAGCCCAAGCTGGCGCGCGTAAAGGACAAAGCCATGACCAGACCGAATGACCCCAGCGCTCTGAGAATATCGCGTGACACGGGCACCGCAGAGGCGGCACAGCCCATTGATCTGGCCATGCGCGTGCGCACGCTGCGAAAAGACCGTGGCTGGACATTGGAACAGGCGGCCAATGCGGCGGGGCTGGCGCGCTCGACCTTGTCGAAAATCGAAAACGGCCAGATGTCGCCGACCTATGATGCGCTGAAGAAACTGGCGCAGGGGTTGGAAATATCGGTGCCGCAACTGTTCACCCCGCCCGCGCGGCAGGCCGCCAGCGGGCGCATGGCGGTGACGCGCGCCGCCGAAGGGGTGGCACAACCGACCCCCACCTATGACCATAGGTTGCTGGCGGGCCAACTCAGCCAGAAGAAGATGCTGCCCTATCAGGCGCTGGTACGCGCACGCGACATGTCGGATTTTGACGGTTGGGTGCGCCATGGCGGCGAAGAGTTTTTGTATGTGCTGACTGGCGAAATCCGGCTGTTCACCGAGTTTTACGCGCCCGTCGATATGCGCCGTGGCGACAGCGCCTATTATGACGCCAGCATGGGCCATAACGTGATTTCCATCTCGCGCGAGGATGCGCAGATCTTGTGGGTTACGTCGCTGGAGTGAGCGGGTTGCTCAGGGGTGTTCGATCTGCTGCAACAGATAGATATCCATGATCCAGCCGTGCTGTGCGCGCAATTGTGTGCGCGCGTCGATAATCTCGGCGGCCACATCTGCAAGCGCGCCGTGTATCAACACCTGCTCTGCCATGCCCAGATAGGCCCCCCACCAGATATGCAGCCCTTCGGGGTCCAGCACCGAAAATGCGCCGCCGGAATCGAGCATCACGGCCAGCGTTTGGGCACCTTCGGGCCAGCCCGCCTCGCGCAGCCGCCGACCTGTGGTGATGGTGACGGGGGCTGCCAGCTTGTTCAGCGGGATCGCATGGGCCGCTGTCAGCACTTGCAAGCTGGTGATGCCCGGCACGACATGGACGCGCAGGTCAAGGCCCGCCGCACCCAGCCGCTCGGCAATGCGCAGGCTGCTGTCATAAAGCGACGGATCGCCCCAGACCATCAGCGCCACATGCCCGCCCTGCGGCGCGTGTTCTTCAATCTGGGTGCGCCAGCATTGGGCAATGTCGTCATGCCAATCGGCAACAGCACCCAGATAGGGTTGATCGGTGGCGCGGCGGGGCAGATCGAATTCGACCACCTGCACCGGGCGCTCCAGCACTTCGGCGCAGATTTGGCGGCGCAGATCGGCCAGATCGGATTTCTCCGCGCCCTTGCGCGGCAACAGGATCAGGTCCGCCGCGTTCAGCGCCTTGATTGCCTCGCGGGTCAGGTGATCAGGATTGCCGGTGCCAATGCCGATCAGGTGCAGATCAATCATGCGTCCTCTCCGGCGAGCGGGCCATAGAGGATCAGCGCTGGTGCCGCGCTGGCGCTGGCGTCGAGGGCGGCGGCAAGCCCCGCCACAGTGCTGCGCAGCAGGCGCTGGTCGGGATGGCTGACATTCTCGGCCAGCAAGGCCGGTGTCTGGGGCGGCAGGCCCGCCGCGATCAGCCCTTGCGCCAGTTCCGCGAAGGTCCGCTTGGGCATGAACACCACAGTCGTTGCATCCGAGTCCGCCAGTGCGGCCATGTGCAGCCCTTCGGGCAGCGCGCCGCGAATGTCATGGCCGGTCACATATTGCACCCGCCGCGCACAAAGCCGGCGCGTCAGGGGAATGCCCGCCGCCGCTGCCGCGGCACTGGCCGAACTGACACCGGGGATCACCTCATATCCGATGCCTGCTTCGCGGCAGGCGATGATTTCTTCCTCCAGCCGCCCGAATATGCCCGGATCGCCCGATTTCAGCCGCACGACCCGCGCGCCGGTCTGGGCATATTCCACCAGCAGACGGCTGACATGGTCCTGTTTGGGCGAGGGGCGGCCTGCGCGCTTGCCCACTGCCACCAGTTCTGCGCCCGGTCCGGCATGGGTGAGGATGGCCCCCGAAGACAGATCATCGAACAACACGGCATCCGCCGCCTTCAACCGCGCCACGGCTTTCAACGTCAGCAATTCGGGATCACCGGGGCCAGAGCCGACAAAGGACACAAAGCCGCTCATGGTGCATCCTCGGCGATCAGGTGGAAGAAACTGCCGCTGACATGGCCCCTGCACGACCCTGTTTCGATCACGTCCTGCCCGTCGGCATCGGTGACATGTGCAAGGGGCGTGTCGGGCTGCTCCAGAATGGTGGAATAGTGAAACTCATGCCCGCGCAACCGTGCGCCCACCGCGAATCCCGGCATCGCTGACAAAAGGGTCGCACCCCGGTAGCCCAGATGCATTTTGCGCTTCTCGTAGCTTGTGACCAGCCCCAACAGCCCGGCCATCTGGTGGCGCACGCCCTGCTTGTCGACCAACCCTTCGCCTAGCGCCATATAGCCCCCGCATTCGCCGTGGATGGGGCGCGATTGGGCGTGGCGGGCGAGTCCCGCACGGAACCGCGTGGCCGCCGCCAGTTGCCCGGCATGCAATTCAGGGTAGCCACCGGGCAGCCAGACCAGATCGGCTTGCGGGTCGGGCGCTTCATCGGCCAGCGGCGAGAAAGGCAGCAGTTCCGCGCCCGCGCGCCGCCACCCTTCCAGCAGATGCGGATAGGTAAAGGAAAACGCGGCATCTTGCGCAAGTGCGATGCGTTGCGCAGGCGGGCGCGGCAAGGCCGCAGCGCGTGGCACATGTGCCCCTAGTGCAGCAGCGCGCAATGCGGCCAGATCGACATGGTCACGCAGGAAATCGGCATAGCTGGCGATGGCCGCGTCCAGATCGGGGTGCTCAACCGCCTGCACCAACCCCAGATGACGTTCGGGCAGTTTCAGATCACCGCGTCGGGGCAGTGCGCCCAGCACGCGAATGCCCGCCTTTTCCATGCCCAGTCGCGCAAGCCGTTCATGGCGCGGGCTGGCGACACGGTTCAGGATGACGCCTGCAAAGGGCAGATCGGGCTGATAGCGCGCAAATCCCAGCGCAACGGCCGCCGCCGACTGCGCCTGCCCCGACACATCGACCACCAGCACGACGGGCCAGCCCATCTTTGCCGCTAGCTCTGCACTGGACCCATACCCAAGCGCGCCGCGTGTCGCCACCCCGTCATACAGCCCCATCGAGCCTTCGGCGATCACCAGATCAGCGCCCGCCGCCTCAGACGCGATGGCATCCATCAACCCCGCACCCATCGCCCAACTGTCCAGATTAAAGGACGCGCGCCCGGAGGCTGCGCGGTGGAACGCGGGGTCAATGTAATCCGGCCCGCTTTTGAACGGTTGCACATTCAGTCCTGCATCGGCAAAGGCGCGCAACAGCCCCAGCATCACGGTTGTCTTGCCTGTGCCCGATGCGGGCGCGGAAATCATCAATCCCGGTGTCATTCGCGGCTGTCCTTGTAAATGCTGTCGGCGCTTTGCGGACGGAAGCGGCGGTCATAATCGGGCGCATAAAGCGCGCTTTCCACGAAAGCTTCGGCCCCCAACGCGTGGCCCACAAGGATCAGCGCGGTGCGTTCCATGCTGCCCGCCACTTCGCCTTGTATCGTCCCCAATGTGGCGCGGATGATGCGCTGATCCGGCCAGCTTGCGCGCCAGACCACGGCGACCGGGCACTCAGCGCCATAATGCGAGGTCAGGTCCGCAACCACCTGTTCCAAGTTCTGGATGGACAGGTGAATGGCCAAAGTCGCGCCTGTGGCGGCAAAATTCGTCAGGCTTTCGTTTTCGGGCATACGGCTGGCGCGGCCCGGTGTGCGTGTCAGCACCAGCGATTGCGCCAGTTCGGGCAGGGTCAACTCGGCCCCAAGGGCTGCGGCTGCGGCGGCAAAAGCGGGCACACCCGGTGTAACGGTATAGGGGATATCCAGCGCGCGCAGGCGGCGCAGCTGTTCGCCCAATGCGGACCAGATCGACAGATCCCCCGAATGCAGCCGCGCCACGTCAAGCCCTTGCGCTTGCGCATCCACGATTTCCGCCATGATCTGATCCAGCGACAGGGGCGCTGTGTTCACGATCCGCGCGCCCTTCGGACAATGGGCCAGCACCCCTTCGGGCACCAACGATCCGGCATAGAGGCAGACCGGACAGGCCGCGATCAGATCACGCCCGCGCAGCGTCAGCAAATCCGCCGCCCCCGGTCCGGCCCCGATGAAATGCACGGTCATATCTCGCCCCCTTCTGCCAATGCGCAGGTTGCTTGTCCCGCACCGGAAATCTGCCGGATCGCCACAATCTGCGCGCCTGTGCCCGCCGCCAGCAAGGCGCAGGCTTCGGCCATGCTGCCTGTGCCAAACTCGGCGTCAATGCGGGCCGATTGCGTTGGGGTCGCTATGCCTGCCAGAGCCGCGCGCGGCAAGGCCAGAAGCGGCAGGTTCAGGGCGCGGGCCAAGGGCAAGACCTGCGGCGCGCGCATTTCAAGGCAGGCGAGTTTCGCCAGCCTGCGCCCCTGCGCCATTTGCGCCAGTAACGCGCGCATTTCGTCGAATGTCGCGCGCGATGTGCAGCCGATCCCCGCTACAATCATCGTTGCCCCCGCCATTGCACAATCGGATAGGCCGCGCGCCAGCCGCGCTTGCGGCCCAAAGGGGCGGCCTCGGACAGGTCCAGCCGTGTCAGGGTGCCGCCTGTTTGCGCGTGCCAGTGGCCAAGCAACGCCTCGGATTCCAGTGTGACGGCATTTGCGACCACCCGAACACCCTGCGGCAATATTTGCCACAAATGCGCCAGCAGCCCCTCGGACAGCCCGCCGCCGATGAAAACCGCATCGGGCAGGGGTTGGCCTGCCAAGCCATCTGGCGCGCGCGCTTCGACCAGTTTCAGCCGGTTTACGCCAAGTGCCTGCGCATTGGCTATGGCCCGCGCGGCGCGGGTCGTGTCTGCCTCGAAGCCGATTGCCTCGCATTGCGGATGGGCCAACAGCCATTCAATGCTGACCGACCCCGACCCAAGGCCGATATCCCACAGCAATTGCCCCGGCGCAGGGGCAAGGGCGGCAAGGGTCAGGGCGCGGATGGCCTGTTTGGTGATCTGTCCGTCATGCGCGAAAAGCGCATCCTCGCGTCCCGGCACGCAGGGCAAGGCCTGCCCGCCCCCTGCCACCTGCACACCCACGGCGACTGGATGGGCGACATCGGCCAGCGCATAGTCCGCTGCCTGCACCTTTCGCAGGCGCGCGCGCGGCCCGCCAAGCGCTTCCATCACATGCAAGTCACTGTCGCCAAAGCCAAGCGCGGTCACATAGGCGGCCAGTTCTGCCACGGCGGCCCCGTCGCGCAGCAAGACCAGTGCGCGCGCGCGCCGCGCCAGATGCGGGCGCAGGCGGGACAGGGGGGCGGCATGCAGGCCAAGGCAGGTGACATGCTCCAACGGCCAGCCCAAAGCCGCAGCGGCCAGAGAAAAGGTCGAGGGGGCAGGCAAGGCCCGCCATTCGTCACGCGCCAGATGCCGCGTGATGCTGCTGCCTGCCCCGAACCAGAACGGATCGCCAGACGCCAGCATCACCACCCGCCGCCCCCGCTGCGCCAGAAGCTGCGCGATCCCATCTGCAAAGGGGACCGGCCATTCCATCACTTCGCAAGACAGGTCGGGCAGCAGGGCCAGATGGCGCGCGGCTCCTGCGACGAATTCCGCTTGCATCAATGTGTCATGGCTTGCATCTGACAGGCCGCTCGGGCCATCTTCGCCCAAGCCGATGATCGTCAGCCAAGGGGCCCTAGCCATGCACAATATCCTTGTCCTTGGTGGCACGATTGAGGCCACGCGCCTTGTCGCCGAACTTGCACGGGCGGGGCTTGGCACCACACTCAGCTATGCAGGGCGGGTGGAGCGGCCCAAGCCACAACCCGTTCCGGTGCGGGTGGGTGGTTTTGGCGGGGTGGAGGGGCTGGTCGCCTATCTGCGCGCCCATCACGTCACCCATCTGATTGACGCCACCCATCCTTTCGCCGCGCAGATGAGTGCACATGCCGTGCAGGCCGCGCAGATCACCGGGGTGCCGCTTCTGGCCCTGACGCGCCCCGCGTGGACCCCTGTCCCCGGCGATGACTGGCACCGCGTGCCCGATATTCCGGCGGCGGTCGCGGCACTTGCTGGCCCCGCGCGGCGTATTTTGCTGGCCTTGGGCCGGATGCATCTGGCGGGTTTCGCGGCACAGCCCCAGCATCACTATGTTTTGCGCCTTGTGGACCCGCCAGAGGTGCCACCGCCCTTGCCCGATCACCATATCATTCTGGATCGCGGCCCGTTCGATGCCGCTGCGGATGAGGCGCTGATGCGCGCCCACCGTATTGATCTGGTTGTGTCCAAGAATGCGGGCGGCAGTGGGGCGCAGGCGAAGCTTGTCGCCGCGCGCGCGCTTGGTTTGCCTGTGCTGATGATCGACCGCCCCGCCCTGCCCAACCGCCGCGAAGCGCATGACATCGCAGCAGTGCTGGACTGGATCACCGGTTGATCTGCCCCGACCACAGGTCATGCCGACCTCGGGGTATACAGGATCGGGCCGCGCGGCGTGTCGATCACCCGCGTCAGGCTTGAGCCGACAATCACCACTGTGCGCATATCGGCCATTTCTGGCAGGGCCTCGGTCAGGGGCACGATGCGCAATTCTTCCTGCGGTGTGGTGACGGCGCGCGCGAACAGCACCGGGCGGGCATCGGCGCAGGCCTCGCGCAACACATCCAGCGCGCGGGCAAACCCCTCAGGGCGCGATTTCGAGCGTGGATTGTAGAAGGCCATCGCAAAATCCGCTTCCGCCGCCAGACGCAGGCGTTTTTCAATCAGCGCCCAAGGTTTGAGGTTGTCACTCAGGTTGATCGCACAGAAATCATGGCCCAGCGGCGCGCCCGCGCGCGCGGCGGCGGCCAGCATGGCGGTAATGCCCGGCAGCACACGAATATCCAGCGCGCGCCACTGCGCTGGGCCTGCCTCCAATGCCTCGAACAGGGCCGAGGCCATGGCGAATACGCCCGGATCACCCGACGACACGACCACCACACGCTTGCCATCCTGCGCCATCTGCAAGGCATGGGCGGCGCGGTCCAACTCGACCCGGTTGTCGCTGGCATGCAGGGTCAGGCCATCGCGTTCAGGGATGCGCGCGATATAGGGAATATAGCCCACGATATCGGTGGCCTGTTCAAGGGCGGCGCGCACTTCGGGTGTGACCAGCGCCTCATCCCCCGGCCCAAGTCCTGCGACGACAACCCAGCCGCTCATGGTCTGCGCCCCTGCCCATGGATCAGCACGATCGAGAAATAGGGCGTCACCTCATCGGCATCGACCAGTCGTTGCACGCGCTGGCGGGGCATTTGGGCATATTCCACCATCCACGCATCCTCCAGCCGCCCCGCTGCGCGCAAGGCGCGTTTCAGCTTGGGCAGGTTGCGGCCAATTTTCATGACAACCAACGCGTCGGTCGCGGCAATCTTCTCGGCCAGCACATCTTCGGGCAGGGTGGCCATCAGCACAGTCAGCACATCATCGCCCCATGTGATCGGCTGGCCCGTAGCTGTCCATGCGCCGGACATGCCAGTGATGGCGGGCACCACTTCAACAGGGATCACATCTTTCAGCCGCGTATACAGATGCATGAAAGAGCCATAGAAAAACGGGTCGCCTTCGCACAGCACCACGACATCTGCGCCAGCTTCCACCAAGCCGCGCAGATGTGCCGTGCAGTCGGTATAGAATGCCGACAGCATATCGTTGTAGCGCGGGTCTGCTACGGGAATTTCAGTGGTGACCGGGTATTCCATCGGAAATTCCACAGCATCCGCGTGCAGCATTCCGTCAACAATGGCACGCGCCTGCCCTTTGCGGCCCGCCTTGCGGAAAAAGGCAACATGCCCCGCCCCGCGCACCAGACGGTCGGCGCGCACGCTCATCAGGTCTTGTGCGCCGGGGCCAAGGCCCACGCCGTGAAGCGTGCCCATGCTCATTCCTTGCGACTCGCAATCGCGTTGATGGCCGCAACCGTGATCGCGCTGCCCCCCAGACGGCCCTTGACGATGCACGCGGGCACAGGCTGCGCCTGCCACAGCGCCTCTTTTGATTCCATCGCACCGACAAAGCCGACAGGGCAGCCGATAATGGCGGCAGGGCGCGGGCAGGACGGGTCTTCGAGCATGTTCAGCAGGTGAAACAGCGCTGTCGGCGCATTGCCAATGGCGACCAGCGCGCCCGCCAGATGGGGGCGCCACAATTCCAGTGCTGCGGCTGACCGCGTGTTGCCCATCTCGCGCGCCATGTCCGGCACGCGCGGGTCGCGCAAGGTGCAGATCACCGGGTTATCCGCAGGCAGGCGCGGGCGTGTCACTCCTTCGGACACCATATAAGCATCGCACAGGATCGGCGCACCATCGGCAAGGGCGGTGCGGGCCGCGGCGGCGAAATCGGGCGAGAAGTGGATGAACTCTTCCAGCCCGACCATGCCCGCGGCATGGATCATGCGCACCGCAATGGGTTCTTCATCTGGGGTGAAGCGGGCCAGCGCGCCTTCGGCGCGGATGGTAGCGAAGGACTGACGATAAATCGCCGCGCCATCGGTTTCATAGGTATACGGCATCAGTCCCCTCGGAAATACGCAAGTGCATCGGCAGCATTCAGTCCGCTGGCGCGCGTTTGCCCCGCAATCACCAGATCAAACCGCCCTTCGCGCCCAATCAGCGTGATATCGGCATCGCGCGCCCGTGCGCAACCCTTCGCACAGCCCGAGACATGCAAACTGCTGGAAATATGCGGTGCAAGCGCACGCGCCAGCGCGCGCGTCTCGACACTGGCTTGGGGGCAAAGGGGGGCGCCCGCGCAGGCATCCACCCGCAGGGCCGGATGATCGGGCGTGGCGATCAGGCTGTCGGGCAAGGGCAGAGCGCGCACCCCCTCCAGCACAAGGTAGCGCCAAGGGGTGAGGCGCAAGCCGGGGGCATCGCTGGCGCGCATTACTTTGGCCAGATCCTGCGCGATGATCTGGCCAAAGGCCGCGCCCAGTATCAACCCGACCGGCGCTGGCCCAGCGGCAAGGCGCGCGCGGGCGGGGTGTGGCTGCACATCCCATGTGGCCCAGTCGGGCAGGGGCGCGGTGTGGCGCGCCATACGCCCTGCACGCGCGCCCCCTGACGCCATGAACCAATCGGCAAGCCGGATCAGGGTGTCAATCTCGTGCCCTTTGTCCAGCGCCATGCCAAGCGCGCGCCCCTCGGCGCGCAGGATCAGCCCGCTGGCGCTGCGCTCGATGCGGAAATCGGCGGGATCGTGGCTCAGGACGGGGGCAGGTCCGGTATCCATTGCAAACCCCATCTTGGGAGGCAGGGCAGGCAGCTCTGCCAGACGGGCGGCAAGCTGGTCATACAGGCGCGCACTGTCGTCGCCCTCGGCCCAGTCGGGGGCAATCAGGATGTTGCGGCGGGATTCCAGTTCAGGGTCGCTGTCCAGCAGGTCAAGGGCGGCCAACGTATCTTGCAGGGGCGCAAGTGCGGCATCGGTGACACCGCGAATTTGCAGATTGGCGCGGTTGGTCAGATCAATCAGCCCTGCGCCATGCGTTTGTGCCGCCTCGCACAGCCCCAAGGCCTGCGCGCGGGTCAGGCGTGCCGCGCGGGGGCGCACCCGCACCACCCAACCATCGCCCGAGCGCATGGGGCGCAGCGCGCCGGGGCACCAGCCCTTCACCTCGATCTCAGTCATGCGTCAGCCCTGCCAGAATAGAGTTCCGCCGTGTCACCCAAAGCCCTGCCTCATGCAAGGCGGCAAAACGCGCCTCCATCGCGGCCAGCGCGCCGGGGTTCTCAGAGGCAAGGAAGTCGCGCACATCCGGCGCACCAAGGGTTGCGTCGTAATAGAGGTCAAAAAGCTGCGGCGGCACAGCCTGCGCCAGATGCGCGAAGGCGGCCAGATGGTCCAGTGTCGCGGCAATTTCAGCGCCGCCGCGAAAACCATGCGCCATCATGCCCGAAATCCAGACCGGATTGGCCGCCCGTGCGCGCACGACACGGGCGATTTCTTCGGATAAGGGCCGCGCGCGCGGGCTGTCGGGGCGCGTGGCGTCGAGATGATAGAGTGCAGCCTTGCCGCCTGTTACGGCTTGCGCGGCGGCAAAGCCTGCTTCATGGGCGGCATAATCCTGCGCCAGCAAAAGATCCGTCTCTGGCAGGTCTTGCAAATGCACAAATGCATTCGCCCCGGCCACACGCGCGGCAATGCCTTCGGGGTCGTGCTGGCCGGTATCCATCGCGTGGGATGAGGCGGCCAGCCATGCGCGGCCTGCCACTTGCCGTGCGGCGTCGGTGTAATCCTCCAACGACGCGCCCATGCCCAGACCATAGCTGCCGGGCGCAGGGCTGTAGACGCGTGCGCCGCCCGTGCCGACAAACGGGTTCCAGTCAGGGGCTTCGTCCCGCGCGGCCAAGGCCTGCACGGCCTGCCCGAACAAGGCGGCAAGCTGTGGAAACACATCGCGGAACAGGCCCGACACACGCAGGGTCACATCCAGCCGCGGCCTGTCGAGTTCCGCAATCGGCAGGATTTCCACGCCCGACACCCGCGCTGAGCCTTCGTCCCAGACAGGGCGCGCGCCCAGAAGATGCAGCGCCATGGCAAATTCCTCGCCCGCCGTGCGCATGGTCGCACTGCCCCACAGATCGACCACCAGCGCGCGCGGCCAGTCGCCATGGTCCTGCAAGTGGCGGCGCACCAACTCATCGGCCAGCTTGATCCCTTGGGCATAGGCGGCGCGGGAGGGCACCGCGCGCGGGTCGGTGGTGAACATGTTGCGCCCTGTGGGTAGCACATCCGACCGCCCCCGATGGGGCGATCCGGACGGGCCGGGGGCCACAAACTGCCCCGACAGCGCCGCCATCAACCCCGCACGCTCGCGCGCGCCGTGCTCGCCACGCCCGAAGATGTGCAAGCCCTCGCCAAACTGGCTTTCCTTCACATCGCAGACGAAACGGTCAATGCGGGTGATGGCGTCATTGATGCAGGTGGCGCTCTCAAGGCCCAACTCGCCACCCAGCCCCAGCGCCTCGGCCTCGGCCCTGATATCGCCTTGCAGGCGGTCGCGGCGGGCGGGGTCCAGCCCATCGGCGTTGGAAAACTCGTCCAGCAGCGATTCCAGATGCGCCAGCCCTGCGCCGGTTTGCGCGGCGACCATGGGCGGGGGCACATGGCCCAGCGTGACCGCGCCAATGCGGCGCTTGGCCTGCGCCGCCTCGCCGGGGTCATTGACGATAAAGGGGTAGATCACCGGCAAATCGCGGATCAACGCTTCGGGCCAGCAATCATCCGACAGGGCCACGGATTTGCCCGGCAGCCATTCCAGCGTGCCATGCGCGCCAATATGCACCAGCACATCCGATTGCACACGCAGCCACAGGTAAAAGGCGACATATGCATGGCGCGGGGTGCGCGACAGGTCGTGATATTCATCATCGCGCAGATCGGGCGTGCCGCGTTCGGGCTGCAAGGCAACAAGCGTCTGACCAAGGCGCAGGCCCGCAAAGCGAAAACTGCCCTCATGACACGCCGGATCGTCCTCTGGCGCGCCCCAAGCTTCGGCAAGGTCATCTTGCAGCGATTGGGGCAAGGTCTGCAAAGCTGCGCGATAGGCCCGGAGCGGCCAGTGCAGGTGCTGGCTGTCCATCGCGTCGGCCAGCATCCGGCCAGTTGCGCCCGGCGCGCCGATGTCTTCAAGCATCGCACTTGCACTTTCCAGCGCATCCAGCCCGACCGCATGGGCCATATTCCACCCCTTGCCGGGATAGGTCGAGAGCACAAGTGCCACCCGCCGCGCCGACACGTCCATATCCTGCAAGCGCACCCATGCGGTAACGCGGTCGGCAATGGCGGTGATGCGCGCAGGCTCGGCGCGGTGCTCGGCGCGGGCGAATTGCAGATCGGGGTCGGGGTCGGTGAATTCCTTGAAACTGGCGACGCCTGCGAACATGCGGCCATCCACCTCTGGCAGCACGACATGCATGGCCAGATCGGCGGGCGACAGGCCGCGCGCGGAATTCCACCATTTGCGCCGCTCATTCGTGGCAAGGGCCACCTGAAAGACCGGCACGCCCGCGGCTTCCAGAACAGCGCCATCTGTACCCTGCGCGGAAAAGGCCGTGGCATTGACCACCGCGCGCGGCGCAAGCGCCTTGATCCAGCGCGTCATCCATGCGCGCGCCTGCGGTTCCTTCAGCGACGGCGCGAACAGTGCCAGCACATCGAAACCGCGCGCCTCCAACGCCTCCGCCAGCGCACGGATCGGGGCCAGATCGGCGGCGGCAAGGTAGGAGCGGTAGAAGGTGACCACAATACGCGGGCGGGTTGCGTGCAGCGCAAAACTGGCGGGGCAAACACTGCCCTGAGGTTGCCAGCCGCCCACCTGCGGCAGCACACGCGCCCCGCGCACAGGCGGTGCGTACAGGCCCGCCGCCAGCGCCAGTTGCTGCAACGCTGCCTGTGCGGCCACATCCCCGCCCATGTCGCACAGGTGTTTCAGGCGGCGCAATGTGCTGACCGGCAGGGTCGAGGCCGCATCCAGCGCTGGATCATCGCGCCCATCGGCAGGCAGAACCGCCAGTGCGATGCCCTTTTGCTGCGCCAGCGCTTGCACCTGTTGCAGCCCATAGGCCCAATAAGCCGCCCCCCCGATCAGGCGGATCAGGATGCCCTTGGCTGAAGCGAGGGTATTCTCGACATAGGTATCGACGGACAGCGGATGCTTCAGCGCGGCCAGATTGGCCAGCCGCACTGTCGGCAACCCTTGCGCGCCCGCACGCCATCCCGCCGCGAAAGCGCCCAGATCGCTGTCGGAGAAGGACAGCACCACCAGATCCGCCGGGCTTTGGCCCAGATCGGTGGGGGTGGCGGCCTCGTCCAGCCCATGGCTTTCGCGGAAGATGACATGCATCGTGGATCAGGCTCCCAGCGCCTCGCGGATGGCGGCTTCATTAACATGGTCGTGTTCCGCGATCACGACAAGCCGCGTGATGCGCGGCTCTGATGCGGTCCAGGGACGGTCGAACTGGTGACGCACCCGCGCGCCGACCGCCTGTACCAGCAGGCGCATGGGCTTTCCTGTCACAGCGGCATAGCCTTTGACGCGCAGAATATGCTGGCTTTCCGCCAGATGGGCGATGCGCGCGGCCAGATCGGCGGGGTCTGCAATCTCGCCCATCGTGACCATGACCGTGTCGAAATCGTCATGTTCGTGGTCATGATGGCCGTCATGATGCGACGGGCGCGCGGCCAGATCATCTTCGGCACTTGCTTCCAGCCCTAGCAGGATGGCGGGGTCGACCACGCCTTCGGCCACCTCGACCACGGCCAAGGGGCGCGGGGCAAGGGCGGCGATCGTTGCGCGTGCATTGGTCACACCCTCGCCCCCCGCCAGATCAGGCTTCGTCAGCAACACCAGATCGGCACAGGCGATCTGATCCTCGAACACTTCGGCCAGTGGCGTTTCATGGTCGATGCTGTCATCTGCGGCGCGCTGGGCATCGACTGCGGCAACATTGGTGGCAAAGCGCCCTGCGGCCACAGCCTCGGCATCGGCCAGCGCGATCACACCGTCAACAGTGATGCGCGAGCGGATTTCCGGCCAGTCAAACGCTTTCAGCAGGGGCTTGGGCAGGGCCAGACCAGAGGTTTCGATCACGATATGGTCCGGCTTCGGGTCCAGCTTCAACAGCGCTTCGATTGTGGGGATGAAGTCATCGGCCACAGTGCAGCAGATGCACCCATTCGACAGTTCGACAATGTTTTCGGCAGGGCAATCGGGGATGGCACAGGATTTCAGGATTTCGCCATCCACCCCCACAGTGCCGAATTCATTGACCACCACCGCCAGACGCCGCCCGCCGGCATTGCGGATCAGATGCGAAATCAGCGTGGTCTTGCCCGACCCAAGAAAGCCGGTGACGATGGTAACAGGGGTTTTCGACAGATCAGACATTGGGTGCCTCCAGTGGCGGAATACGGGCGATACAGTTCTTGCGGAAATGTTCGGGGCGTTCGCGCCATGGCACAAGACCATTTTCGGCGGCGCGATATTTCTGCACCCCTTCCAGAATGGCAGGCAGGTGCTGCTCTGGTGTCAGGTTGCCATAGACATAGGTCCAGGCGCCGGGCTTGCGCAATGCGATAGTGCAGCCGCGTGAACAATTGGACAGGCAGTCCACCGCGATCACGCGCAGCCCTTCGGGCGCGGCATCCTGCAAGGCCGCCACAAGCTGTGCGCCGGGGCGGTGGTCCGGGTCTGGTGTGGCCAGCGGGTTGGCAGGCATAGCACTGCGGCAGGTGGCACAGACCAGAAGATCGACAATCTCAGAAGACATGAAAGACTCCGGTTAAAGGGGGCGGCGTGGGGCCGCCCCTGACGCGCGGTTCAGCCGAGGATCATGTGCTCGACAGTTTCAAACAGGAACGCAAGGCCAACACCCATGCAGACAGCCGCAGCCAGCCGCGCCTGTAACTGGCCCTGACCGCCTTGCAGCATCTTGCCTGCAAACAGTGCCACACCCGCGGCAATCGCAAACTGAACCCCGCCAAAGCCAAGCAGATAAGCAAAAATTGGCATGGGGGTAGAGCCGATGACCGCCTCGCCATAAGCCCAGCCGTGGAAGAGGCCCGCCAGCGCGAAACCGGCCAGTGCGACAGGACCGGCAACTTGCCGCCCCAAAAGCAGCAATGCGCCAAGAATGACGACCGATGCGGTGATGACCAGTTCCGCCAGTGGCAGGGTCACGCCCGCCAGATGCACCGCTGTGCCCGCCAAAGTCGCGCCGATAAAGGCCAGCGGCCCGACCAGCGAGCGCCCCGCCAAGGCGGCAGCAATGCCGATCAGCACCACAAAGGCCAGATGGTCCAGCCCGATTACCGGATGCGCCAGACCAGAGATCAGGCCGTGAAAGATGGTCTGCGGTGCCTCGCCGCCCAACGGGTGATGTGCCAGCGCAGGGGTGGCCAGAAGCAAGGCAGGCAGGATCAGAAAACGTGTCATGGAGAGAGTTCCTTGAAAGGGGTTAACGCTGGCGGAAATCGGCATGGCAGGCGACGCAGTAATAGCGCAGATCATGCAGGCCGTTGACCAGATCGCCGCCCTCTTGGACGGTTTGGGCAAATTGCGCGGATTCGGTGGCGAAGGCAGCGGTATATTGGGCAAAGCGCTCTTGCTCTTCCCAGATGACCGGCAGCGCGCCTTTCTCGCCTTCTGGCGCGGGCGAGGGGATATCGAACAGCGTATCGATCTGCCCACCCAGTGCAGCCAGAGCATTGGCGTGGTTCTGGATCATCTCTTCGCCGCCCGCATCCGACAGCAGGGTCGCCGATACAGCGCGGAAATGCCCTGATAGCGCATTCATGGAGCGGCGGCGGCGCTCGGTCAGCCCATCAGCGGCGGTTTCAAAAACCGGGGCTTGCGGGTGCCTGTCGCCATGCGGGCCAAACGGGCCGGTCAGTTGTTCGGCCTGATCTGCATCGACATGGGAATGGCCGTGATCGTGGCTGTGGCTGTGCGCCTGACTTGTGCTGGCCGTTTCTTGCTGGCGCGCGGCATCCGTGGGAACGGCAAAGGCGACAAACCCTGCCGCCAGCACATAGCCCACGCCCGCCAGTCCCACACCCGCACGCGCATTGCGTGATAGTTTCATTCTTCCTCTTTCCTGCGCGACCACCCGTCACGCCATATCAGAGCGGGGGTGTGCAGGCAGGGTCGGGGCGCGTAACCGCATGTCCCGACGCAAGCCCAACCAGTCACCCCGCTGGTTGAAATGCCCGTTTCCGGGCCGCTTATGCGCTGGCAGGTCTCCCGGCTTGCGGATGTCAGGTTTCCCTGTCGGTCTTCCCGCCTTCCCGGCCCATATGGGGCCAGTGGCATTGGGAGACCTCTCCGGTCACGGTCGCGGGGGCGGCTGTGCTTGAGGCAGGATCTTGCGATCCGGCCCTGTCACATTCCCTTTTCACCTGTCACAAAACAGGCACCAGCAATTCCGTCATGCGCGCAACAGACCTGCGAGTCAAGCAAGGATGCGACGCCATGCCCGAAACCACCGACGCTCTGCGCGGCCCGTCAAGACTGTGCCGGAATGCCATGCCAGAAGGGGGGCAGGCTGGCCGCATTCCTGCGGCCCAAGTCCGGGATGTAACGGGCCTGTCTGGCAAGCAAGTGCAAAGCCAAACAGGCGTCGATCTGTCGGGCGCAGACGCAGGCACGCGCCAAGGGTAGATTACGACTGTCGCCCGCCCCTATTGCGCGCGCTGTTTGTAGGTGTAGCGATACCCGTAGCCATACCCGTACCCGGCCTGCCCGCCCGCCCTTTTGGGGTCATATCGGTTCAGGACCGCGCCAGAGAATTTCACACCAGCGGCCGCGCATGTCTTTTGCGCCTCCGCCACCTCGCCCAGCGGGGTCGTATCGTGGCTGGCGATGAAAATGGCAGCGCCGGTATTGCGCGCCAAGATCACCGGATCGGTCACAGCGAGAATAGGCGGCGTATCAAAGATCGTCAGCGCAAAATGTTGCGCGCAAGCCGCAATCAATTCAGACAACCCGGCGCGCATCAGAAGTTCCGAGGGATTGGGCGGATATTGCCCTGTCGGCAGCAGAAAAAGGTTCTCATGCGGCCCCTGAAACAGCGCGTCCTCGAACGGCAAATCGCCCGCCAATACTTCGGCCAAGCCGGGCACATCGCGCGACATGCCGAAATAGCGGCGCAGTTGCCCACGGCGCATATCGGCATCAATCACACAGACGCGTTGTCCGGACTGTGCCGCGACGGCGGCGAGGTTGATAGACAGAAAGCTTTTGCCTGCCTCGGGATGGGACGACGTGACTGTCAGGCTGGGGGTGCGCGCGTCGAGCATCGCAAAATGCAGGCTGGTTCGCAGCGACCGAAATGCCTCGACCGTCAGGTCGGCGGGGCTTTCAAATGCCAGAATGCCCAGCTTCCCCTCGCGGCGCCCCTCTGTATCGGCGTGCTTGTTGTAGTTGATCGTCGCAAGAACGGGCAGGCCAAGCTGCTCCAACTCAGCGGGGTCTTGCACACCCTTGCGCATCCAGTTGCGGGCAAGCACCGCACCGATGCCAGTCACGGCACCAAGACCCATGCCAAGCGCAAGGATCAGGGCCTTGCGGGGGGCGACAGGCAAGGGTGCCGCGCTGGCGCTGTCTACGATCCTGACATTCCCGATGGTACTTGCGCGCAGCACCTCTACTTCTTGCGCGCGGGTCAGCAGTTCGGTGTATATCCGTTGCGCCAGCTCAACCTCGCGGGACAGGTTCAGGATCTGGCGCTGGGTTTCGGGCAGGGTGCCCACCTGTTCGCGCAGCCCCGCCAGACGCGCGTCCAGTCGGGCGCGTTCGTCCAGAAGCTGCCGGTATGTCGGGTGCGATGGGGTGAAGCGTTGTGCCAGTTCATCTTCGCGGCGTTGCAAATCGGCCAACTCGCCCTCGATCCGCGTCACCTGACCAAGTATGGTCTGCGTTTCAAGCGTCAGGTCAATTGTCACCTGTTGCTGTCGAAATGCATTCAGCGCGGCTTCGGCAGTGCGCAGGGTCTGCTCTGCAAGTGGCAGTTGCGCGCGGATAAAAGTCAGGCTGCTTTCTGCTTCGGCGGAACTGCGCGAAATGTTCTGACCCAGATATGCTTGAATGATCGCGTCAAGGGACCGCATATCTTCGGTCCGGTTCTCGCCTGTCAGGCGGACTTCAAGAATGCCAGATGCGCGGCCCCGTTCACTGACCGAAAGCCTGTCGCGCAGAACATTGATCGCGCGACGCTCATCAACCTGCCTGACATAAAACCGTCGGCCCGGCTGGGCTGTGATGCTTGCGAGTGTCAGCGCAAAGCCGGTCTCCGCGTGTGTTAGCGGTTGTCCCACCACCCCATTCAGGCGCAAACCATCCGGCAGGACCAGCTGATATTCCGTCGCACTGGTGACACTCAGGATAAAATCTGCGTTCAGCAGGCCGGGGGGCACTATCAGTGTGTCCAGCGCAATCCTGTCGCCGGGGCGCGCAAATCTTGCCGGAATGACTGTGTCGAGCAGGCGGAACCGGTAGCGCGCGAACACCGTGCCAACCAAAGCCATAGTGTCAGGTGTCACGCGCCAATCAAGGTTCTGATCCGCAATCGCCCGCCCCAGCACCATTCGAGAGCGCAATATCTCGATTTCTGTCACGCTGCGCGGGTCAGTCTCGACCATCGCGGACAAGCTGCTGGGCAGTGCGAGTGACCCGCTCTTTTCCTCAAGTTGCAACAGCGCATCGGCCTGAAATGTGGGGTTTGTGTTGGCGATTGTGAACGCGCCTATGGCCAACCCGAGTGCCATTGCAGCCCCGATCCATCCCTTTCCGCGCCACAGGGTGCCAAGGATCTGGCCCAGATCCACTTCACCCTCTGCGATGTCCTGCGTGCTGCTATTCACCCGTTTGCGCCCCTTAAGTTATGTTGCAAGCCTGTCCACCCATGCTGTGGCAGCGGCGTCTATTTGTGCGGCGATGTCTTGGTGAAACTGGACCCCGCGGCGATAGGGGTCGGCAATTCCCTTGCCGCCGGTCCAATGGTCAAACAGCATAATCCTGCCAAACAAGTCCGGCGCAGTTTTGAGGATGTCGCGCCTATGGCCGGGCTCCATGACCAGTATCAGTGCATGTTCCGCGCCCAGTGCATACGTGAATTGCCGCGCGACATGCCCGTCCAGTCGGACACCATGCGCCAATGCCGCCGCAGTTGCATCCGCGTCCGCAGCATGGCCCGTGACGGCGGCAAGCCCTGCCGATGCGACGCGGATACTGGACCTGCGTTCCGCCAGTTTGGCCGCCAACAGGCGTTCTGCGACGGGTGATCGGCATATATTGCCGACGCAGACGACCAGAATGGAGGGCACCACCGCGCGCACTGTCCGTTAGTTCACAAAGTCTTCGACGGAGCGGGCCGCCTGCACCGTGGGCAGAAGGCGCACAATCGTATCATTCCAGCGCTGCAACGCAGAGCGCAGAACATAGACAACATCCCCCGGTTCCAGAACAAACCGCGTGCCCAGCAACAAGCCACTGGGCGAGGATGTGTCGAGTTGGAACACCCGCGTCATGTCATTGCCATGCGCCCGAAACACCAACACCCCGCGGGCATTGGCGCGCGGCGTCTGCAATCCGCCCCTGCGCGTCAAGGCCTGCGTCAGGGTGATGGGTTCGCGCGACAGGTCCATGACATCAGGGCGCGCAACCTCGCCCAGCAGATACGCTTCTTCGGCGCGGCGACGGGGCACATTCACAACATCGCCGGTGCGCAAGACCGGATTATTCTGGGTCATGCCCCCTTCGAGAAAACCCTGCACATCAACATGGTAGATCCGTCCGCCCCGCTGGACAGTTACACTGCGGGGGTCGGCAAATTCAGTGAAACCGCCGCCTGCATTGATCGCTTCGATCAGGCTGGTGCCAACGGATGTCAAAGGCTGGCGGTTCGGGGTCGCAACTTCGCCCGAGACAACGATGGCCTGCGAATTATAGGCCGCGATCCGCACTTCGACCTGCGGGTTCGGAATGAAATTTGCCAGCCGTTGCGAGATGTCGCTGCGTATCTGCCCGACTGAGCGGCCAGTGGCGCGAACGGCTCCGATATAGGGGTAGGTGATGGTTCCATCTCCTGCCACCTGAAACCCGCTTTCGGCAGCGCTGCGCTGTGGTCCGGCGGGCAGGGTCAGTTCCGGGTGGTCAAACACGATAACCGACAATATGTCGCCCGCGCCAACCGCATAGGTCCAGTTGCGCCCGCCGGGCAGCAGTGTCGCCTGATGCTGACGGGACGGGCTGGTAAAGTCGCCGATATTTTCGGCAGACAGAACAATCACCTCGACATCGTCACCAAGCGCGCGCTGCCCCTCTGGGCTGGTCGGGAACTGGACATACCCATCAGAACACGCAGAGAGGGCCAGCAAGATCAGAAATGCACAAAGAGCAGGAGTTTTCTTCGAGAGAGCATCATTCAGCATCCCCCAGAAGGCATTTGTAAACATGGCCTAATCCCTATCGTACCGCTGAAATGAATTCTTGAAATAATATGTGTGGCGAAGTTGCAGACCCTGTCCGCCCCATCCCGAAACGGAATGAGGTCGCGTGTCGTGAAGACTGGCGGGCGTATCTGCGCGGCGACAGAATTGACGGCCAAAATATGCGTGGCATGAGTCATGGGGCAGCGACTCTAAAAAAGACGGGTGATAAAAAATAACGAGTCAAAACGTAGTCTTAACTGCTTAGCGCTGTAATTTGCCAAACTCAACTTTCGATTGAAAGCAATAACGCTGAAGTCGCCGGTTTTGACATGAAAAGCACAATCCCTTGCGCGCTGGTGCACCGGTGAGCAGGCAAGCGGCGTGCCACCGCGCTCTTTCATATATCCGACCGCTTGGGGGATCGGGCCTGATGCGCGTGTTTCAGGTGCACCGAACGGTGAGCCAAGATCACAGTTACCGAAGTTTTGTATGGTCACGGCTCAACGATCCGCACCCCTCGCGGAGCGGCATAACAGGAGACGCCAAATGTTTGATCCACTCGTCAACCGAACGCTATCACCCGCCGGACCGGCAACCGATATCATTCCTATCACTCCCGATGATGCGGCGGACCTGCCGGTTATGGCGATGTCGGTCTTTGTCGAAACCGGGGGGGCGCTTTGCTTCGTGACCCGGCGCGGCGAGACGCGCACGGTGCTGCTTGATGATCAGACCCTCTTGCCGGTCGTTGTTCGTCGGGTGTTGGCGACAGGGACCACAGCGACAGGTGTGCATGCGCTGGTGGTGATCTGATGCTGGGCGGCCAAATGTCCTTTCGTGCGGCCGCGCAACGGCGTCGTCGGCCCCAAGCGGCTATCGCCACGGGGGGTGTCGGCAGCACGTTGGCCGTGAATGGCAGGTTCTACCGCATTCTGACCTTCTCCGCTTCGGGTATGCTGACGCTGGTGCAGGGCGGGCGCATCGAATACCTTATTCTGGGGGGCGGTGGCGGCGGTGCAGGGTCCAGCGGCAACGAAAGCGGCGGTGCTGGCGGGGGCGGGGATGTGCTGGCGGCATCGGTTCATTTGCCTGCGGGACCGGTGACGGTGATCGTTGGTGCCGGTGGTTCCGGCGGGGCGTTCAGTGGTCAGGGCGGGGGTGGAAACGCCTCCAGCCTTGGGGTGCTGACGGCGGCGGGCGGCGGCGGCGGCGGGCCTACAGGTCAGGCCGGTGGTGCGGGCGCGAATGGCGGCGGCGGTGGCATGAGCAATGGAAGCGTTGCGAATGCGGGTGGCCCCGGCAACCCCGAATTTTCCGGTGGTCCCTCGTTTCCCGCAGCAGGCATCCCAGAGCGTCGCAACAGCGGTGGCGGCGGGGGTGCAGGCGGTATGGCCCCGCCCGCATCACTTGGTGCTGGCGGCGCGGGCGGTGTCGGGGTGGTTCATGCGATCACAGGCACCAGCCTTGGCTATGGCGGCGGTGGTGGCGGCGGCACCTTTCAGACCAATCCGCCCGGCGCGGCTGTCGATGGTGGCGGCGCAGGTGGGCGGGGCAGCCCCGCTATTGAGGCCGCTGCGGGCCTGATGAACCGCGGCGGTGGCGGCGGCGGTGCCGGAAGCACCATTGGGGGCGCACGAAGCGGCGCTAGTGGCGGATCAGGCGTGGTGATTATTCGCTACAGAATTAGTCAATCAGAATACCTGTCGGAGGGGGCGTGATGGCACATTTCGCTGAAATAGACAGCAGCAACGTGGTTTGCCGCGTTCTGGTGGTTCCAGATGCGCAACAACATCGCGGCGAAGCTTACCTGCGCGATGATCTGGGTCTGTCGGGGCGCTGGGTGCAGACCACCCAACTTCGACAGTTATTTGGGAAATTTGTGGTCCTGACCATGGGGCGTCCCAATAAAATCAGAGGGTTGAGTTGCGGCAAGGGTGATTATTCTGGTTTCGCTGTTGTGGCAATTTGCTTTCATAACCGCTATTGATAGTTGGCTATATGCACAATATTGTTGCGGCATGTATGCAAAGATCACCAAATCAGGCGGTCGCCAGTATGTTCAGTTGGTCGAAGGCTATCGTACCGAGACCGGCAAGGTTCGGCATCGCGTTGTCGCAAACCTCGGCCGGCTTGAAGAGCTCAGCCCACAAAAGCTGGACCCACTGATCAATGGCTTGAACCGCGTGCTCGGGCGCACCGAGAACACTGCGTTTGCGGTGGAGGTCGAAAGCGCCAAAGCTTACGGGAACGTCTTTGCCCTTCATGAACTCTGGAAAGACCTTGGATTTGATCGCGCCCTCAGCCGTGCGCTGCGCTCGGGGCGGCGTGAGATCAAGGCAGAGGCACTCGTGCGCGCCATGGTGTTCAACCGGTTGTGCAATCCGGCAAGCAAACTGGGCTGCCTGCGATGGCTGGATACGGTGGCCATGCCAGATATGCCCGCCAAGGTCACGCATCAGCATCTTTTGCGCGCGATGGATGCGCTGATGGATCATGCCGAAACAGTTGAGCAGGAACTGGCACGTCAGATCCGTCCCTTGGTTGATCAGCAGTTGGAAATTGTCTTCTATGACCTGACCACGGTGCGCATTCATGGCGAAGCCCGGCTTGAAGATGATGTTCGCGCCTTTGGTATGAACAAGGAAACGGGCGGGATTGCGCGCCAGTTCGTGCTGGGCGTGGTGCAGACCGCCGACGGGCTGCCACTCATGCACACCGTGCATCCGGGGAATGTCGCCGAGACCAAGACCCTGCAGGGCATGCTGCAAACGGTCCTGCAGCGATTTCCTATCCAGCGCATCATTCTGGTGGCTGATCGTGGCCTGCTCAGCTTGGACAACATCCATCATCTGACCGACATGGCCGACAAGGACGGACGCAAGCTGGAATTCATCCTGGCCGTGCCTGCGCGCCGCTACAGTGAACTGATGGAAACCTTTCGAAGCTTCGACTTCAGCGAGGGCGATGGATTACGAGAAGCCAGCTTTGAAGGGCACCGCCTGATTGTTGCGCATGATGCTGCACGCGCGCGAGAACAGGGCGAGACGCGCCGCGCGCGGATTGATGAGTTGGAGGCCATGGGCAACGCCATGGTTGCCAAGCTTGACCGGCAAGATGAAGGCAAGAGCGCAAAGGGGCGGCGCGCATCAGACCGGGGGGCCTATAGCCGGTTTGTTCGTGCCATTGCCGATGCCGAGCTCACCAGATTCATCAAAGCAGATTTCACCGCAGACCGGTTCAGTTGGGAAGTCGATGAAGACGCCATCGCCCGCGCGGCCCTGTTTGATGGCAAGCTCGTCCTGCTGACCAATGTCCCGGACATCTCACCAGCCGACGCGATTGCGCGCTACAAGGCGTTGGCCGATATCGATATCGACCAGACATTTCGACTCTCAAGTGATAAGTTTAAGTTGTTCTGCGCTTTGCCGGGGCGGCAGGCGCCTCAGGTGGGGCGGGCTCGCGCGGATCGCTTTAAGATCCTCGATCATTGTCGCGTCAGCAGTCACCAGCTTCACCGGTTTGCGGTCATGTTTAACCAGGCGGCTGCTTAGGCGGCCGTTGGCGACCCAATAATACAGGGTCGCTTGAGGCATGCCGATGGCTTCGGCTAATTCTCGGATTGTCCACTCGTCGGGTTCGCGCACAATCATCGCTGAGGCGCTGGGTTTTTTGCGCTGTGGTTTGGCGATGCCCGCCGCAACCAGGCGGTGGCGGACCATTTCGGGGGTATAGGTGTTACGACGCTTGGGGGGGACAAAGCCTTCTTCGTTGAGAATATTGGCAATGCAGCGGCTACTGTGGCCAGCTTCGTAGAGTTCCTTCATGCGCGCAATCAGTGCCGGATAGCTGCTGAGCGCGGTGATCCGCGCGACAGGACGGATCACCTTGTGCATCGTTTGATTGCCGCCATGCCAATGACACGTGACCTCCACATGCTCGGTGTCATCAACCATCTTGATGATAACCCTTTCGAGCAGCAGCCGTACAATTTCCTGTCGTTCTCTTTGTGTGGTTGTTGCCGCCTGCCAAAGCGCGGGGAGATCTTGGGTAAGGGTACGGATCGCCTCCAGTTCAGTGCGGCTCGGTGCTTGCAGACGTTCGCGCTGGAAGCGGTCATAATCAACCATGAGGCGCGCTTGGCTCGCCAGCGCCTCTTCCCAACTCTTCTCGAGACTACGCGCAACCAGTCGGTTCTCTGGCTCGACGCTGGCATAACTCCGCCGGGCGCGATCAACCTCGAATTGGGCGCGCTCAAGACGCTGCTGCCATTGACGATCGAGAGATTTGCGTTCCGCTTCAAGGTCGCTGGCGACCGCAAGACTGATCTCGAGCGCGGCTGGTTCCAGCGATCGCAGGATAGCGCGCGACACAGCCTCATCAACCGGGGCCGCTTTAAGCGACTGACAGATTGGTTCTGCGTAGGCCATGTGCATGCCATTGCAGATGTAGCGCGCGACTTGACCATTGTTGTTATAGGTTGGCTGCATCCTCAAGCCGCACGCGCCACAAATCACCATGCCCGATAGCAAAGCGCTTCCAGCCCGGACCGGCCCCTGCGCGCTCGGCAGGTTGGCCCTAATCTGCGCTTGGATGCTCTCGAATTGCTCCAAGCTGATATAGGCCGGCAACCGGTCTGGCAGAAACACCTCGACATTGTCCGGCGCCTTCACGCAGCGCCCGGTTCCAGGACGCCCCGGCTTCTGGCGCCGCCTGTCGACGGGCCGCGCACCCCAGGCATACACACCGGCATAAATAGGATTGTTGAACAGGTTATGCAGCGTGGCTCGGCTTGGGCGGCGCCACTCAAGATCACCCTTGGTCGGGCCATCTTTCCTGCGTATCGGCATCTGTATATTGTGCTCGTTCAGATACCGCAGCACACCTCCAACCGACCGCAGCCGCTCAAACAAATCAAAGATAAGACGGATGACGCCCTGGGCCTGTTCATCAGGTTCGAAGATGACCTCCCCCGACGGGCGCGCTACATAACCCGCTGGCAAACTCTTTGCGAGTTCGCCGCGCCGGGCCTTCGCACGTCGCCCCTCCAGCATTCTTGCCTTGATAATATGCAGTTCGGCCTCGCTCATTGTCCCCTTTAAGCCTAACAGGAGCCTATCGTTGAAATTCGATGGGTCGTAAACGCCATCGGCATCCGCAATCAATGTATCGAATAGGGAGCAAATCTCCAACAACTGGTGCCAGTCCCGGCACGAGCGCGCAAGCCGTGACATCTCGACCCCAAGGACCAATCCGACACGACCCAGTCCGACTTCTGCTACCAGCCGCTGAAAGCCAAGCCGTCCCTCGATCGAGGCGCCCGAGCGTCCCAGATCATCGTCGACCACGACGATCGCTTCCCGCGGCCAGCCAAGTGCGAAAGCCCGGTCAACCAGAGCGTATTGCAGCCGTGTCGATTCCTGATTGCGCTCAACCTGCTGCAGCGTTGATTGGCGAATATAAACGATCGCTTGGCGATCGCGATGCTGTCCGCAGACTTTCTCGGGTAAACTCTGGGCGCGCGGGACCATGATCGATTCTGACGTCATCATCGCTCTCCTTGGTCTCGATCGCGCTGCGGATCTGGCGCAGCGCCATCCGCCCCAACAGTGCGATGGCCTCCTGCCGTCGATCCAACGGCAGCATCTGAAATTCTGGAACTGACGGTACTTCGCTCATCGCGTGATCCCATCCAGCGTGCGAGCGCGCGAAGCGCTTCAAATCCGATTCTGGGGGGATCATCATGCTCTGTCAAGTTATAAGAGGCAGGCTCTATGGTATATCGAGCGTGGCTTTCGCGTCCTGAAATCTGACATCGAGATCGCGCCAGTTCATCACAGATTGCCCGACCGTATCCGCGCCCATGCGCTGATCTGCTTTTTGGCGCTGGTGCTCTACCGTGTCATGCGCATGCGGCTCAAAGCCAAAGGACACTCCACCAGCCCACGCATGGCGCTCGACCTGCTTGCCACGCTTCAGCAACATATCACACGCATTGGACCAACCACTCAGAAAGGGATCACCCGCACGCAGCCTGAACAACTCGACCTCTTTGATGCACTCGGCTTGAACAAGCCGTCCTGAGCGCCCGGTTGTGGCAAAAACCACAATCTCGACTCAATAAAATCAATCACTTATCGTCTTAACTGTCGAAGTTGGGAGACCAGTTTCAGCGCCACGCATCGCAAGCGCTTTGCCGGAATCGGCATGACCTATGATGCGCAGCGCGATGCTTTTGTGCTGCCGCAGCCGTTTGGGTCATGGGTGCTGGACGATTCCGGCGACTGGCAGCCCCCTGTGCCACAACCGCACGGCGATGGCTGGGTCTGGGATGACGCGAACAGGGCATGGGCGCGCGCGGAGTGAGGGGGGGCAGGCTTAGGCGCGCAGTTGGTCGATATAGGCTTTGATGACCGTGGCTTCGTCAAACTCTGCTTCGGCCTTGGCGCGGGCCTGTCTGCCCATCGCGGCCTTGGCCTGTGCGGGCATGGCGGCAAAGCGCGCCAAGGCATCGGTCAGCGCCTCAAGGTCTTGCGCTGCGCACAGTAGGCCGGTTTGCCCATCCAGGACAGCATCCCGACAACCGGGCCGGTCGGTGGTGATGACCGGTCGCGCCATTGCTGCGGCCTCTAGCAGGACGCGGGGTGTCCCCTCGCGGTACCAAGACGGAAGCACGATGCAATGCGCCGCTGCCAAGGCTGGGCGCACATCCTGCATCTGGCCAAGATACTCGATAGCGCCCTCGGCCACCCAGTCGTCGATATGTGCCATCGGTATGCTGGAGCTGCTGGCCGGATCAGGCGGGCCAAGAAGCTGGAACCGCAGCGTTGGGTTCTTGGCACGCAAGGCGCGCGCCGCGTCGGCATATAGCCCGATACCCTTGTCCCACAGCAGTCGCGCGACCAGCAGAAAAATCACGCCCTGTGCATCGGGCGGCATAGGCCGGGCATCGAACCGCGCCAGATCAACACCAGAACCGGGCAGCAATCTTGTGCGTGAAGCGTCGACAAGCCCTGCGCCAAGAAAGACAGCGCGATCTTCTGGGTTCTGAAAAAACACCGCCCGCACACGCACAAAGGCAAGCCGATACAGCAGACGGACAATCCGGTTCAACATGCCGGTCTGGTTGAACGCAGGCCCCAGCCCCGTCACATTGGGCACAAAAGGGATGCCCAGCCAGCGACAGGCAAGTCCGGCATAGATGTTATTCTTGATCGTATAGCCAAACACGATGGCAGGCCGTTCACGTCGCAGCGCGGTAAAGATACGCCACAGCACCCCAAGTTCCGCCAGCGGCGCGGTGCCGTTGCGATCCATTGGCAGATCAAGCACGCGGCAGCCCATCGCCGTGAGCCTCGCGGAATGACTGTCCGTTGGGGCCAGCACAACCACCTCGCAACCCCGCGCGATCAGCGCACCGACAAGGCCCGCGCGGAAATTGGCGATCTTGAAACAGGTGTTTGCAGTCAGAATAATGCGCATACGGGCGTGCGATCCTGCTTGTTCCAGAATGTCGGGGTATCCAGGGCGCGTAGGTGTGGTGCTGGGGCGAGGGTGATTCACGTCGTGACGTTTTTCAGCACCATGATGTATCCACTCGCGCAATCAGATGACGGCCTCTCAAATGGGCGAATGCACAGGATATGGTTGAGAAAGCGAAGTACAGCCATGAACTTGGCCGATGTGGGCAAAAACATTTGAGTACTTATTCGCAGATCGCGCGCCACTTCAGCGCTTCTGAAATAAATGGGGTTCAGGTGCTATTTTGCCGACAGGTGCCGAGCGTGTCTGGAATCGCATCAAAGCGAGTTAAAATTCGGGAGTACCAAATATCCAAGTTCTGTAAGGTGTATAACACAGCCTGAAATGGCCTGATAAACCTGTCCATGCGAAAAAGAACAGACCCAAAATCAGATAGGGCAAGACGGTCATGAAAGTTTGTGTTCGGCGAAAGCCGAGGTAGGGGATTCTTGCGAATATAATCGCCTGAGCGGGAAGTAAGAAATACGAAATCCTGTCTGCGATGACGGTAGACAGCAGGTTCAGTCCCGCGACCAAGATCATAAGCAGCGATGTCAGGGAGATAATCTTGTAATCACATGGAAACTCGGTTTTCCAGCGCTTGGCAAGGAACAGCATGAAAATCAGACCTGAAAGCGCAAGCAAGCCGTTTCTGAATACACCACCGAATGCCACAATATCCGTGCCAACATATCTTGCAAAAGCAATCTCGGCGCTGCCAGTCTGAAGCAGCAAATATGCGCCAAGCACTGCGAACAGGAACGTGGCCGTGATGTTCAGGGCCGTATATCGAAGATGAATCGCCGGAGCCAGAACAAGAAAGATCGCTGCGCTGGAATGTATCGCTGCCGCTATGATGACAAAGATCACGTATCTGGTCATTTTCCTGTCGATAAATGCAGAAATCGCAAAGCAGATAAGTCCAATCGCGGCCGCTTGCCGCATCGCGGAGAGCGGCATATTCATTATCAGGACCGGAAAGGCAATAATTATGACTGCAAAGGGATCGGGCTGTCGCTTGGCCAGATAATGCAGACCCCAGAAAAACACAGCCGAAGAAATTATATTCATCCATTCATAGGCGAAACCAAACCTGTGCAGCAAGCCGATCATCAGCCACCAAAGCGGATCGCGCCCTGTCAGCGCGTCTGACAAGCTGCGATCTCTTTGTACCTCAAACTGGTGTAGATACCCTGACCAGTCGCATCCCACCTCCCACCGAAAAGCAGAAAAGAGGAACAGAAAAGCCAAAGTAAGCCAGTAGGCAATATAGCGCATGTGCGCCTGCTTCATCAGCAGAACGCGCATTGAGGTTAATGCAATGAATATGGCCTGATAAATCACGCGGTCGATTTTACGCTTTGAAACAGTTTACAGATACGGTCAGACCAAGCTTGCAGGCTGTAATCTGTTACAACCCTTGCACGCCCTGCGGCCCCCATGCGCTTGCGCAAATCAGGTTGGGCCAGCAAGCGGGTCACGGCATCGCACCACTCTTGCGGCGTGCTGGCCAGAAAACCGTTCACGCCATGCTGAACAATCTCTGTATTCACACCTATGGGCGATGCGATCACAGGTATGCCGCAGGCCATATACTGGATCAGCTTGTATCCACATTTCCCACGCGTCCAAGGATCGTCCGGTAGCGGCATGATCCCTATGTCAAAGGCTTGAATGTCGGCAACCTCGGCGCGCTCATGCCACGGCTGTATCTGAAGCCTGTCACCGGATGCGGCCACGAGCGATGCGCCGATGGCGAGGAATGTGGCATTGGCGCTGGCCAATACTGGCTGCAAATGGGCATAGGTTGGGGCTGCTGATCCTGCCCATGTCTGGGGTGTTCCGATCCAGCCAACCCGAAGTTGCGCGGGGTCTGTGCGCGGGGGGGCGACGAAATAGCGGTCAAGATCGACAACCGTCGGAACCCGCTCGACCCGTGACGCCCCTGCGGCCCAAGCGCGCGCTTCAAGATAGGCGTTTCCAGCCGTCACGCAGGCGGCACCCGCCATGATTGCATCGATTTTGCGGCCCAGCAGACGCCGGATCATCGCGTTGGGGTGCTGGTCATATCTGTGAAACACGGCATCATCGTAATCCACAATATAGGGCACGCCGCGCGGCAGTATTGCCTGTTCCAACGCCCAAGGGGCCCAAGGCAACGCCTCTTTCTCGATCCAGAGGAGATCGGCCTTGCGCGCGGTGCGGCATTGCGACAGCCGGTTGGCGAAGTAGCCGACGGTTCGCAGCAGGTTTCGCCGCCCTGAATAGAGGTCGGTCAAATAGGCGTCGTCAAAGAAAGGCGCAATCTCGACCTCAAACCCGGCCTGCTTCAGCGCGGGGACGTATTGCATTGTCCGCAACCGGCTGGAGGCGCCAAGGCGGGAATAGCGCGACAGAATACAGAGTTTCACGCGCTGCCTGTTGCGGATGCAAAGACCCAGCGCCACAGCATGCGATACCCGCGCGTCAGATCGCCGATTTCCCCAAACCGCCGCGCGCCGATCAACAGCGCCAGCCGCGACAGAGGTTCAACCACCAAGGTGGCGAAGCTGACCAGCAATGCCGCAGAGCGCGAGAAATGCTTGAACGCATACTGGATGCGACTGCGCAGCGAATAGAACAGCCGGTGCGCCTTCACCTGCTCGGAGACGCCGCCGCCCTTGTGAAAGGCCTGCGCTTCGACAAGATAAATCGTACCATAGCCCGCCTGTGCAGCACGACGAGAGAGGTCAACCTCCTCGAAATAGACAAAGAACCGTTCGTCAAAGCCGCCAAGGCGGTCAAACAGGTCACGGCGTATCATGAAGAATGCCCCCATGACCTGATCGACAGGTCGCGTGACCGCGTGATCCCAAGTCTTCATCTGGACATCCCACTGACCAAATAGGGCTGTCAGCCCCAGCGCCTTGGCTATCAGACGAAGGGGGGTGGGGGTGTGGGCACATGTCCGCTGCACGTTGCCTGCCTTATCCACCAACTGTATGCCGACAATTCCCACCCCGGTATGGTCTGACGCCTGCAAATATGCGAGCGGTGCCGCGAGTGACCCCGGCAAGAGGCAGGCATCCGGGTTGAGAAACAGCAAGTACGGGCTGCCGGCACGGGCGGCCCCCAGATTGCAGGCGCGACCGAACCCAAGGTTCTGGCCCGCCAGCACCAGATCGACATCATCCGCCTGATCAAGAAACGCGGTCGAGCCATCGGTCGAGCCATTGTCAATAACGGTGCAGTTGCCGACCAGATTCTCCCCATGCGCGCGGATCGAGGCGATGCACTGCGCAAGTTGCGCGCCTGCGTTCCAGGTAACAATGACGATATCTATCATTTCTTGCGAGTTTATGACTTTAGGCCGTATCGAAGACACGTTGCGATGTATGACAATGCGATGCCGATCAATGTCAGATTCACAGCATAGAAAACATCCACGCCCGGAAGGTTCAGCGCCCCGAACCCAAGGGCATAAAACACGGCCACACCAAGTATCATGAACCAGACCATACGCACCGTCATCAGCCGCATTTCCAGAACTTTGTGCGAAATCGACATTGCGTGCCAAAGAAACGATGCGGCGGCCACCACCATCACAGCAAGCGCCGCGCCTGGAAGGGTGTCGATGCGGAGGAGGTCAAGCCAGATCGCGCCCAACAGGCCAAGCCCGATCACCGAACCGCCTGCTGCATACAGCGTGAATGTCTGCCATAGCACTGCTTGCGCTGCGGGTATTTCGTCGCGGTCAAAATGGCGGGACAGCTTTGGAAATGCCCACATCATCAAGACAGCGTTGAACATAGCGAATGCGCGATAAGTCAGATCGGCAAGGCCTGCATATGAACCGAATGCCTCGGGCGACATGTCGTCGATCAGGATGGTTTTCGCCCCGACAATTGGCAGTCCGGCCAGAAGCATCCAGATCGCAGATTTGGACCCGAACGACAGGCTGCGCCGAAACCACGCCCTGTCAGGGATCACGAGACGAGGTCTGCCAGCAAGCACCAGCAGCGGCACAAGGTTCGAGAGCGCCAACGCGAAAATGATAGTTTCCAGCCCCAAGGCCGCGTTGGACAGCATGGGATATGCAAGCACGGCGACGATGATGAAAATGCGCAGCGCTTCAAATACGGCAAATCGCATGACCTTCTTCTCGATGATGAAGCCGACTGTAACCGTGGCCGCAAGCACGGTGCCCAGAGCAAAGATTGAAAAGCCAACCGCAAGCCTGACGGGCGCACCGAAATTCAGCAGCAAAATCAGGCATATTACGGCAGCAAGACCCGCCGCCCCAAGGGAGAAGATATGATACTTGTCCTTTTCATCTGGCCGTGAGGGCAGATGCCGATACATGGGCTGCGCCACCACCCCGCCGACAACATTGCCCACCAACATGGCATAGCCAAGCCACAAGGAATACACACCGTAGCTTGCAACCCCAAGTGTCGTCATCAGAAACGGGATCAGAGCTAGGTTGAAAACACCGGGCGTGACCTTGATCAGGCTATACTGCGCAATGACAAGCAAAGACGTTCGCATTCTGAAAGGACGCTCAGCTAGATGCCGGTGTGGCCCTGTTCCGCCGTGTTCAAGACTTGCCCGCCAGAATAATGCCCTTGCGCGGTGTCATGCTGTGCCTTTCAGTTCAATGAGCGTCGTTTTCAAATATTCGCGCCAGTCAGGCTGCGACAGGCCAAAGACGCGCAGGGCTGTGCAATCCAGACGCGAATTCAGAGGGCGGCGCGCAGGGGTGGGATAGGCCGCGGTGGGAATATCTATGATTTCGCAGGTCAAATCGGCCTCTGTCATGATTGCGCGGGCGAAGCCTGCCCAGCTTGTGGCGGGCGTGCCGCTGAAATGATAGGTGCCGGACTTGGTCGGGTCGGCCTGCAACTGCTGTGCCATCGAAAGGCAGGCCTCGGCAATGGCGCGCGCTGGTGTTGGCCCGCCGATCTGGTCTGTGACCACGTTTAACAGGTCGCGCTCGGCACCCAGACGCAACATTGTGCGCACGAAATTCGCCCCATGCGCCGAGAAAACCCAAGATGTGCGCATAATCGCATGGGTTGCGCCTGCCGCGCGCACGCCATCCTCGCCCTTCAGTTTGGTCCGGCCATAGGCCCCAAGCGGCGCTGTCGGATGGTCCGGCGCGAAAGGCGCCTCACCCGCGCCGTCAAACACGTAATCGGTTGAGATATGGACCAAAGGGATTCCGATTTCTGCGCAAGCCACAGCCATCGCGGCGGGCGCATCGCCATTGACGAGGGTGGCCAGTGCCTCTTCATCCTCGGCGCGGTCGACGGCTGTATAGGCCGCCGCATTGATCACGGCACTTGGCCTATGCGCGCGGATGGCGGCGGCGCAGGCATCAGGGTCCGTCAGATCGGCCTGTTCGCGGCCCAAATACAGGGCATCGGGCGCAAGCCGCGCCAATTCGCGCGCCACTTGTCCGGTCTGGCCAAAGACAAGGATCATGCCGTGACCCCAAGGCGCGTACCGACATCCTTGCGGGCCTGAAGCTTTTGCCACCAGCCCTCATTCTCCAGATACCAGTCGACGGTGCGCGCCAAGCCTTCATCGACTGTGACCGAAGGCCGCCAGCCAAGTTCCTCTCGGATGCGGGTCGGGTCTATGGCATAGCGTGCATCATGGCCGGGCCGGTCGGTCACAAAGGTGATCTGGTCGGCATAAGACCCGCGCGCCTTGGGCTGTTTCGCATCGAGGATGGCACAAATCGTGCGCACCAGCTCCAGATTGCTGCGTTCGTTCTCGCCGCCGATATTATAGCTGCGCCCCAGTGCGCCCTTTTCCAGCACCAGCAGCAGCGCATCGGCGTGATCTTCGACATAGAGCCAGTCCCGCACATTCGAGCCGTCGCCATAAATCGGCAGCGGCGCGCCCGCCAGCGCATTGAGAATGATGACAGGGATCAGCTTTTCCGGGAAATGATAGGGGCCGTAATTGTTGGAACAATTGGTCAGCACCACAGGCAACCCATACGTGTGGTGCCATGCCTGAACCAGATGGTCACTGGCCGCTTTCGACGCCGAATAGGGCGAGCGCGGGTCATAAGGCGTGGCCTCATGGAACTGGCCTGTCGGCCCCAAGCTGCCAAAGACCTCATCGGTGCTGATATGGTGAAAGCGAAACCCGTCAGGCCGCCCCATTGCTGTCCAATAGGCACGCGCGGCCTCGAGCAACTCATAAGTGCCGGTCACATTGGTCGAGATGAAATCGCCCGGCCCGTCGATGGAGCGGTCGACATGGGATTCCGCTGCCAGATGCATGACTGCGTCCGGTTGATGGGCGGCAAGCACACGATCAAGGGCAGCGCGATCACGGATGTCCGCCTGCTCGAACACATAAAGCGGGCTGTCCGACACGCTGGCGACATTTTCCAGACACCCCGCATAGGTCAGCGCATCTAGATTTACCACGCTGTGCCCGCGTGCCACAGCCAGCCGCACCACAGCAGAGCCGATGAACCCTGCGCCACCTGTTACCAGAAGTTTCATACCATCACCCTTCAAACTGAAACGGGCTGTCAAAATCTGCAAAGGCAGGGGCGCGCGCATCCTTGTCAGACAGGATCGGCGTATCCGTGCCCCAGTCAATGCCGACACTGTTCCATGCAACCGCACCGTCACAATCTGGCGCGTAGGTGTCGGTGCATTTATATTGCACTTCGCAATCCGCGCTCAGGGTCAGGAAGCCGTGCAAAAACCCTTTGGGCACCAGCAGTTGCGCGCCATTCTCGGCAGTCAACTCGACAGCGACGTGATGCCCGTAAGTGTCCGATCCCTTGCGCACATCGACCGCGACGTCGAGAATCGCCCCGCGAGAGCAGCGCACCAGCTTGTCCTGCGCGCGCGGCGGGCTTTGATAATGCAGCCCGCGCAATGTGTGGCGCGGGGCCGAGTAGCTGTGATTGTCCTGAACGAACGGGGGCAAGTTTACCCCGGCGTCAATGAGGGCGTTTCGTTCCAGACTTCGGAAAACCACCCTCTCTCATCGCCAAACCGCTTCGGCGTGATAATCAGGACCCCTGAAATCGCGGTTGTCTCGATCAGCATGTCACTTTCCCACTTTCTTTATCTGGGGGCACCGTACCGGGTGATATACCATTCCACAAACCGTGCGACACCCTCTTGCAGGTCAGTTTGCGGGCGGTAGCCGGTCAGCGCCATCAGCAGGGTTGCATCGGCCCATGTCGCGGGCACGTCGCCTTGCTGCATGTCCATGTAATTGCGGATGGCGGTCTTGCCGGTTGCCACTTCAATCGCGTCGATGAAATCTTCCAGCCGGACCTTGGTGGAATTGCCAATATTCACAACCCGAAACGGTGCGACCGGTGACAGGCTGTCGCCCGCGACCGCAGCGCTTTGGCCCGGAATTGCGTCGATCAGCAGCCGGATACCATGCACAAGATCATTGACATAGGTAAAGTCGCGCCACATCTGCCCATGGTTATAGACGTCGATCGGGTCGCCCGCCAGAATGGCCTTAGTGAACTTGAACAGCGCCATATCGGGCCGCCCCCAGGGGCCGTAAACCGTGAAGAAGCGGAACATGGTGATGGGCAGGGCGTGGATATGCGCCCAGGAATGGGCCATCGCTTCATTGGCCTTTTTTGTCGCCGCATAGAAAGACATCTGCGTGTCGGCCTTATGCGCCTCGGCATAAGGCATGTCGGTATTCGCGCCATATACCGAGCTGGTCGAGGCCATCAGCAGATGCTTGGGCCGAACGGCAAGTGCGGCTTCCATCAGGTTAAAGGTGCCTATGATATTTGCATCCAGATAGGCGCGGGGGTTTTCAATCGAGTAGCGCACCCCGGCTTGCGCGGCCAGATGCACAATGACATCGGGCCGCGCGGTGGCGACCGCTTCCGACAGCGTCGTGGCATCCTCTAGCATGGCCTCGGTTGCGGTGAAGTTTTCATGCTGGCGCAGCATGTCATGGCGCTGCTCTTTCAGCGCCACGTCGTAATAGTCGGTCATCCCGTCATAGCCTGAAACGTGCCAACCTTCCTGCAACAGCAATTCGGCCAGATGAAAGCCGATAAAGCCAGCCGTTCCGGTAATGAAAGCGCGTTTCATTCTGCGACGCGCTGGGTTGCGTCAGTCGGGCGCGCTTGCGGCGTGCGCCCGACACCGTCATAGGCGATGAACCTTGCCGCCAATGCGTCAGCGCGGTCATAGATGTTGCGCAGATCGGCCAAGCGCGCATGTGTCATGCTGCTTGCCAGACGCTTCAGGTCCAGTGCGCGAAACTGGTTCCATTCGGTCAGGATCAGCAAGCAATCCGCACCCTCAGTGGCGGCATAGGGATCATCTAGCCAGTCAACGCCGGGCAGCAGGGCCGCCCCCTCGCGCGCGCCATGGGGGTCGACCACACGCACGCGCGCCCCCCCGCCCACCAATGCCGGGATGACTGTCAGCGAGGGGGCGTCGCGCATGTCATCCGTCTCTGGCTTGAAGGTCACGCCGAGCACGGCAATCGTCTTGCCGTTTACAGAGCCGTCGCAGAGGTCCAGAACCTTGTCGATCATGCGCCGCTTGGTGAGGTCATTCACTGCGATGACCGTTTCGGTAATGCGCTGGGGCACGCCATGTTCCTGACCGATCCGCGCAAGCGCGCTTGTATCCTTGGGAAAGCACGACCCGCCATAACCGGGGCCGGCATGCAGGAACTTGTTGCCGATGCGTCCGTCCAGCCCCATGCCCTTGGCCACAGATTTCACATCCGCGCCCACACGTTCGCACAGGGCGGCGATCTCGTTGATGAAGCTGATCTTGGTCGCCAGAAAGGCATTGGCCGCATATTTGATCATCTCGGCGGATTCCAGATCAGTATAGACGATGGGGAAATCGCGCAGGAAAAGCGGGCGGTAGACATCGCCCATGACCCCTTTGGCCCGGTCGCTTTCCACTCCGACCACCACGCGGTCAGGCTTCATGAAATCATCTATCGCCGCGCCCTCGCGCAGGAATTCCGGGTTTGAAACCACGTCAAATGCGGCATCCGGGCGCGTGGCCCGGATCACCTCGGCCACCTTGCGGTTGGTGCCCACTGGCACAGTCGATTTCGTCACCACAACTGCATAGCTGGTTAATGCGCGGGCAATATCTGCGGCTGCGGCCATCACATAACTCAGATCCGCATGACCGTCGCCGCGGCGTGTGGGCGTGCCAACCGCGATGAACACCGCATCCGCACCATCAACTGCCGCCGTCAGATCGGTGGTGAAGGTCAGCCGACCCGCTTCTACATTGCGCGCCAGAACTGCATTCAGGCCCGGCTCGTATATCAGGACTTCGCCATGTTCCAGCATCGCAATCTTCTCGGATGCCTTGTCGAAGCACACGACCCTATGGCCAAAGTCGGAAAAACAGACCCCCGACACCAGCCCGACATAGCCTGCGCCGACCATTGTAATTTTCATTCTCTAAATCGCTTGTTTTTGTGCAGAATACGCTTTGCCCGACCGGCCCGTTCCAGCGCTAAACCGTGGCGTTCGGATAACCCAAATGGTCCCGCAATCATGATGCGCGCAGCTTGTCGCAGTGTGTGGTCATGCGATGGAAATAATATTGCAGGCTACCGCACAAAGACTGCCTGCAAGGCGCTTTGTGGGGGCTGAAATCAGCATGTTAACTAGGCTTGACACGGTCGCACCAGACAAAGCGATAAAACTGCCCGCGCCCGAATGCAAGAATATTCCACGATGTGGCGAGAGTGCTGGTTCTGGTACCTGAAGCGCAGCGCAAGCTTTCATGTGACGGGCGAACATTCTCAAAGCGCCTTGATCCTTCGGCAAGTGCCGCTTGGACACGCGCGGCATCCTGCACAAGCAAGAGTTGCATCACAGCTTGATCGCGCGCGAATTTGAGCGCATGCTGAACGCATATATTTTTGAGGCCCAATGAATTTCAATACATGCGACGCCAATTGGTTTCTGGCGCAGTATAAACCCAACAGCCACCATATCGCCGCGCGCAATCTCGCGCGGCAGGGATTTCGGATTTTTCTGCCGATGCAGGAAGAGACGAAACGCGCGCGCGGCATGTTTGTCGTGCAGATGCGCCCGCTCTTTCCCGGTTACCTGTTTGTGGCTTTTGACAAGCTTCACGGCAGTTATCGTGCGGTGAACTCGACCTATGGGATCACGCGGCTGGTCAGTCTTGGCGATGTGCCGACGCCCGCACCGGCTGATCTGATCCGCCAGTTGATGCTGCGCTGTGATACTGAGGGCAAACTGAGGCCGCAAGAAATGCTGAAGGCCGGGGATCAGGTAACGCTGACCAAAGGCCCCTTTACCGATTTTGTGGCGACGATTGAAAGCATTACCCCCGACCAGCGTATCTGGGTGCTGATGAGTTTGATGGGAACACAGACCCGCGTTGCGGTCACGGCGGCACATCTGCGGGTACGATGAATTGGCCACGGCGCAGTTCGGAGCACGGACCTAGAGCAATGCACTGTGACTGACCTGGCGCATAGCGCTGGAGTGCAGGGCGAAAACCACCACCGACAGGCCCGAGCATCTTGCCCAGCCCGCAGCCCTGTCGCCTAGAGCGTCGAGCCTTTAACCTGATGCATATCCAGCCCCACAGAAGAAGTTCCAGCATTCGTCCGGTGTGAAGAGGTCGCAGATTTCCGTGAGCGCGTCGAACATCTGATCGAATGTTCTGGCTCCAATCCTACGCAGATGTGCCTTGAGCTTTGAGAAAGCCATCTCGATGGGGTTGAGGTCAGGGGAGTATGGCGGCAGGTACAAGAACCAGCATCCCACATCTCTTAAAGCCGTCGCAGCAGCCTTGTTGTAATGGGTGGCGAGGTTGTCGCAAATAACGACAGTGCCTGGCTGTAATTCCGGGGCCAGGACATTTCGGACATAGGCCTCAAAGGCTTCACCATCCATTGCCCCTTTGATGACCCACGGCGCGATCAGATTGTCGTGCGTCAAACCAGCGATAAATGTCTGCGTTCCCCACGCCCCGAACGGGGCATCCATTTCCAGGCGCTTTCCGCAGAGACTGCGTCCGTATTGACGGGTCAGGTTGGTTTTGACGGAGGTTTCATCAATAAAGACAAGCCGATCAGGATGCGCTTGCATGGCAGGCAGGTGATGCCTGAACCAGTTCTTACGCCGCTCCTTCACATGAGCGCGCAACCGTTCGGTGGCAACCAGCGACTTTTTTTATATGTGTATCCGAGCTTGCGCAGAAACCGCCCGATGGAGGCCGCGTGCGCGGTAATGCCAGTGGCAGCTTCCAATGCACCGGCAAGTTCTGGCAAAGTGATATCACCATCCTGCGCCACCAATTCTTCCAGCAACGCTTGATGAGAAGACAGCTTCCCATGACCAGGAGGACGGCCTTGGGGCTCCGGCTCAATCGAACCCGTTTCCCGCAGCCTGCGTTGCCATCGCACACCAGTGGCGGCGGACAACTTCAGCCGTGCTGCTGCGGCACGACCGCTCAATCCTTCTACAATACACTCTTGAAACCGCGCACGAAGCGCTGACGGCAATGCTGATGACATAAGACATCCTCCCAAGGAACATGAATCACAAATCAACCTCAAAGGGAATCCATCGATTCACGTTTCAAGCGCGGCGCTCTAAGGCGGGTGTTTCTTGTGACAATGCGCGCCAGATTCTTGCTTTTTGCGGGGTTCGCGCCGCTGAAATACGCGCTGAGTGCTTAGATTTTGTGCATTGCACGTGGCGCAATGCCGCATCGCAGCATTATCGCTTCCGCACTGATATTTTTGCTGCTATCGATAACATACGATTGTTGAAAGGTTCCTCCTCCTCCCTGAACCTTTCGATACACGGCGGCGACGCTCTCCTCCTCCCTGCGTCGCCGCCATTTATCCTCAAAATCAGTAGAAGATGCGGTGTTGTTCACGTGTGAAACAAGCGCGGCGCGTTCTGGATTATGCCGATGGATCGTTCAATCGTGCTGGAAAGCGCGGTAATGAGGCGCAATACGAATGCGCGTAAAGATCGTCGTGCCAACTGTTTAGCGGCGTTTGCCGGGGTGCACAGTTGTCCTGTTTCCGCGCGGTCCGGTCTGGACAGGGGTGTTGCTGCGGTTTTCTTCCACAAGCTTGCGCCACCGGTCCACGCGCGCCGGATCAAGTGTTCCGTCTTTTATGGCGGCCTGAACCGCACATCCGGGCTCATGCGCATGGGTGCAATCGCGGAAACGGCACAATGGCGCAAGTTCGGTGATTTCGGCAAACAGGTGGTCCAGCCCGGCCAGACTGTCGCTGACATGCAGTGTCCGCATCCCCGGCGTGTCGATGACCCAGCCGCCACCGATAATCGGGTGCAATGATCGTGACGTGGTCGTGTGGCGGCCCTTGGCATCGGATTCGCGGATGCTGCCGGTCATCTGTCCGTCTTCTGCCGACTTGCCCGCCAGCGTGTTCAGCAAAGATGACTTGCCCACGCCTGAAGATCCGACAAGCGCTACAGTCTGTCCCTCTCCGCACCAGCGCGCAAGAATTTGCGCCGCCTCCGGGGCTTTTGCGTTCAATGCCAAAACGTCCAGCCCGCGCTGCAATCCTGCCACCTGCGCAAGGTAAGGGGCGGTCTCCGCAACCTGATCAGCCTTGGTCAGAACGATCACAGGGGTTGTTCCGGCCTCATTCGCAAGCGCCAGATACCGTTCCAGCCGCGCAGGGTTCAGGTCGTCATTGCAGGACGTTGTGATGAACAATGTGTCGACATTGGCCGCGATCAGTTGCGGCATCCGTCCGCCTTCGGTGCGCCGCCGCAGCAAGGCTTTTCGTTCCAGACGCCGGACGAGCATTTGTGTCTCTGGCTCCACCAGAACCCAGTCACCGACGGCAAAATCTGCTGTGTTCGCCTGAGCAGGCAGTTGCAGCCTGACCGTGCCGTGCTGCGCGACAGCGGTCATTCTGGACCGGTGGACAGTTGCGATGCGCATCGGGGCGAAATCTGCGTCGGTGGCGGTTAACTGCGCGTCAAAGAACCCCGACCATCCGAGGGCGGCTAAGGAAAACATGGAGTCATCTGCGGCACTGTTCACAGAAATTTAAATGACCGCAAGAACGCGCAAATGCAAGGCCCAGTTACCCCTTGATCCGCAGGCGCGGCACAATGCCCTTTCAGGTGTCGGACCAGACGGCCATTTCGCTGCCGCCCGGTTCGCGGAATTCAAAGCGCCGCCCGCCGGGAAACTCGAAAATGTCTTTGGTGATTTCGGCCCCCGCCCGACACAACTGGTCATAGGCCGCCTGAAGATCATCAGCCCGTAGCACAATCAGAGGGGCCTTATGCGCGCCGCGTTCGATCCCGCCACCGATACCCGCGTCCTGAATATCGCGGTAGTCAGGCCCATAAGCCACAAAATCCCATCCGCAAGCCTTGGCAAAAAACTCTTGAGTCGCCTCAAACTTGGCGCTGTAAAATTCGACATAGTCGATCTTCAAGGGCTGGGTCATGCGCAATCCTCCGACTTATTCGCTGGAGTGTTCACCTTATGTACTGTAATGTCAAGTGCACCGCGCGCGCTCTGGGGCAGACACCTGACGCCCTGTCAGTTGGCCGCGTGCGCGACTGATACGATCGCGCTGTACTTGATGGGCTTGAGCGGGTAAAACACACGTCTTGTATTTTCGACAAAAACTTAAACAAGCCGAGTCAGGCCCATTTGGCCTATCATGGAGGGTGGTTTCTATGTCGATATGCTCAAGGATGCTCGAAAGAGCCTATGACGTTTCTCCGCCCGGCGTCCGACCGCATAGTGCCGGTTGTGCAGGGCCGTTGGTCTGGAGAAAGTCCACTGGAACATGATTACGCTACCTGACACGCTGAACGATGCTGTAACTTGGGTCCGCCTCAAACGACGTCTGTGGCGCCAGATCAGAAAGCTGGAACAGAACACACCGGCCCTGAATGCTCCGAGAAACAGCCTTGTGTTGCTCGGTCCGTCCCGTTCGGGAAAGTCCAGCATCGCGCGTGAAATGGAGGCGCAAGGCGTGCTGTGTCATTGCGAGGTCGACATTTATATTAAGTATCTGAATTCTTTTTCCAATAGCTTGTCCCGATCCTATGCAGCGGAGTATCTATTGAACGCACTTTTAAGCAAGTTTCCGCATAACATAGCCATCGAAGGGGTGGCGTTGTCGTTTTCTTTCATTGGCCACAAAGCGCACCAAATCAAATGGACCAAATTCCAAAGGTGGACGGATATTCTAGAGCGTCATCGCGCGAAGGGGTTCGTGGTTGTGGCCAATGCAACGCAGCGCGAGTATCTGGGCACTATCCGACGTGGCCGTGAGGCGGGAAAATGCTGGTCATTAGATACGCTGCAAGATGCGGAGTTGCCAGAACTCGCCGCTTCTTGTCTTCAACAAAATGCAGTTATGCAGCAAATCGCAGCGGAAGGCGGTGTCGATCCGATCCCGATTTCGATGGCATCGCGTGCAGATCATGTCAGGTCGATCTCGCAAGGTGTTGAGCAGATAAAAGCCTGTATTTGAGGCTGCTTGCCCAAGCCCAAAACAACAACTATCAACCCCAAGGTTTCTCGTTATGACCGAGGGCCACCGGGGGGGCAGGTCACTGGGCTTTCCAGTTTCAGGATAGTTGCGCAACACAAAGTGAGGCAGAGCCGATTTAACGGCAAAGCGACCTAGAGCCATGTTCTGGGCTGACCTCGTCCGAGGGTTGCAGAGCCAGAGGCAAAACCAGCGCGAAACAGCACCCGGTATCACTGTGCCGGACATAGGCCGTTCCGCCATGTCTGGCCGCCACTGAGCGCACGATTGCCAGCCCCAAACCGCAACCTGATTTCTGAAACTTCTGACCGCCTTGTTGCGGCAGTCTAACGAAGCGCTCGAAAACCTGTTCGGCAGCTTCCTTTGGAATTCCAGGACCATCATCTTCGACCAGCAGTGTAACCGTGTGTCCGTCGCTTTCCAGTATCAACCTGATTTCGTCATCCGTGACAGCCCCGTACCGCAGAGAATTGTCGATCAGATTTTCGATGGCTTCGCGCAGCAGGATGGCATTGCCAGCTACGCAAAACGCCTGTTCTGGTGCGTTCAGGTGAATTTCGATACCTTCAGACAACGCCTTGGGGGCGAATCTGCGTGCGATCCCGGCAACAAGTGAGGTGAAATCCACGATGCCGTCATTCTCGCTGCTGACGTGATCGGCAACCTCCAAGCTCAGCAATTGCTGACTGAGGCGGGACAGATCACTTGCGGATTCATATAGATCCTGCAACCGCGCCTGTCGCTGATCTTCCGTTCTGGCCGTCAATGCGGTTTCGGCTTGCGTCTGGATCGCGGCAACCGGATTGCGGATCTGATGCGCGGCGTTGGCGATAAAGGAGTTGCGGCGCTGCATCTCGGCCTGCAACCGTGCAAATAGCGAGTTCATGGTCGCCACCAGGGGCCGGACTTCGTTGGGCACAGCACGTCGGATCGGGTTTAACTCTGACGGGCTGCGCAGGGCCACTGCTTCTTTCAGGTCGATCAGTGGGCGCAGGCCTTGCGTGATTCCAAACCAGACCGCGACCGATGCAGTTACAAGAACCACAGCAAGGATAGCCAGTGCCTGCTGCAATATAACAAGGCTGAGCGCGCGGCGTTGGGTGATGGTTTGCCAGACCAGAACGGTTGTCCAGCCATCAAAGAACGGATCAGCAATGAATTCCCTCAATACGACGGCACGGACAGGATCGCCAATATAAGTGAAATCAAAAAAGTAAGGCTCCCCGCCGCGCAGATCGTGGGGGATGATGTCGTCCGGCGTGTCGGTATAGCCTGCCAGGATACGCCCATCGGCTGCCGAGACGTTATAGAAGATCGGATCGCCCATGACGCCCACGAGCGAGTTCAGCAACGCATCCGAGACAACATCGCCTTGGGTGATGATAACCTCGCGCGCGACGGCATGCGCTACGACTTTCAGCGCATCGTCATAAAGCGTACGCGACATGTCCTGTGCCTGCCAGTAACGTATTGCGCCAGCCAGAAGCGCCACGAGCACCAGCGGCAACATGATGAGAAAATACAGCCGCAGCCGGAGCGACCCGGCAAAGCGTTTCCGGCTGATCAGCCTGCCGCGTCTCATGCGTCCTCGATCTGCACAAGATAGCCAAGCCCGCGCAGGGTGCGGATCGTCAGCCCGTGCCCGTCTAGCTTGCGCCGCAAGCGTGACACCAGCAACTCGACGGCATTCGCGTCTATATCGGCGCCAACGCCGTAAATCCGTTCGCCAAGCTGCTCTTTGGAGAGGACGCGACCGGGGTTGTCAGCGAAAGCTTCGAAAAGCGACAGCTCGCGGCGCGACAGACCGATGATGCCGTCATGGCCGGATACGCTGCGCGCAGCACGGTCGAAACAGACAGCGCCGATGGTTTCAGTGTCCCGTCGCGCTTCTGACGGGCGCCGCGCCAGTGCCCGCAGGCGGGCATGAAGTTCGACGATTTCGAAGGGTTTCACCAGATAATCATCTGCCCCGGCATCCAGCCCCACGACCCGGTCCTGCACCTGCCCTTGCGCAGTCAACATCAGCACAGGGTAGCTGTCGCCGCGCGCGCGCAGCCTGCGCAGGATATCCAGCCCGCCCAGCGTGGGTAGGTTCACGTCAAGTATTACGAGGTCAGCCCCAGTCTGCGCCAGAAAATCATCTGCATCTTGGCCGTCGTCAAGCCAGTCTACGGCGTGCCCGGCGTCTTGGAGCGCCTGAATAAGCGCGCGTGCCAGAATCGTATTGTCTTCGATCAGTACAATTCGCACAGGGCGTTCCCGACAGAGCCAGACTGGTTTTCATGCCTGACAGCTTGTTGACAGGTTCCGCTGCTATACGCACAGTGCACGGCAGGGTTAGGAGACTCTGAATTAACTGTGCGTAATATGACTTGGGAGGTCAATATGTCAATCAAATCACTCACCCGGCGCGGCGCGCTCGGGCTTTTTGCTGTGGCTTCGGCGACATTCACGCTGGGGGCTCCGGCACAGGCTCAGGTGGATTTCGCGGGACAGACAATCGAGTGGATCATTCCTTTCGGAACAGGTGGCGGCTCTGATACCTGGGCGCGTTTTAACGCCCCGTTCCTGTCACGGCATCTGCCGGGCAACCCCACAGTTGTCGTGGTCAATGAACCCGGTGGCGGCTCCACGCGCGGCACCAATCTCTTTACGCAGCGTGCGCGTCCTGACGGGCTGACGATCCTCGGAACATCTGGGTCAACGCAGTTCCCTTATCTTCTGGGCGATCCGCGCGTGCGCTATGAATATCAGGACTGGTCAGTCGTCATGATCGGCCCCACAGGTGGTGTGGCCTATGTCTCGCCTTCGACCGGGGTTGAGAGCATTGACGATATCGCCGAGCTGCAGGGTCAGCGACTGGTCTATGCAAGCCAAGGAGCGACATCGCTCGATCTGGTGCCCATGCTGGCTTTCAATTTGCTGGGCTTCGATGTGAACTATGTGTTCGGTTTCGGTGGGCGCGGTGACGGTCGGTTGGCCTTTGAGCGCGGCGAAGTCAATATAGACTACCAGACATCTTCGGCCTTCATTAACAACGTGACCCCGTTGGTCGAAGAGGGCACCGCTGTGCCGCTGATGTCCTGGGGCGTATTGGACGAAGACGGCAATCCGCAGCGTGACCCAACCTTCCCCGATCTGCCGATCCTGGAGGAAGTGTACGAGATGGTACATGGCGAGGCACCTTCCGGGCCGATGTATGACGCCTATAAGGCCTTTAACACGGCTGGTTTTGCTGCGCAGAAAATGGTCGTTCTGCCTGAAGGCGCATCCGATGAGCTGATCGAGACCTATCGTCAGGCATGGCGCGATGTCTTCGCCGACCCTGAGTATCAGGAAAGCTTCGAAGCTGCCCTCGGCAGCTATGAGCAAGTGACAGATGCCGGTGCCGATGCCTTGTTCCGGGCAGGTACCACCATCGACCCCGAAGTGCGCGCAATGGTGGTCGATATGCTGACGACCGAGTATAACGTCCGACTGGGCGACTGATCGTCCTCGCCCCCGCAACCTGATGGCTGCGGGGGCTTTCTTCTTGCCACCCCGTGACCGCGTCGGGCCAACGCCCGCGGACGTCCATTATTTTCCGACAGGGTCCAGCCATGATCGATGTCTTTCTTTCCGCCCTCGCCAACATCCTGACGCTTCAGCATATAGGATATATGATGATTGGCGTGATTGTCGGTCTGATGATCGGTGTCTTTCCGGGGCTTGGGGGAATTGCCGGGCTCTCGCTGATGATCCCGTTCCTGTACGGCATGGACACGACTATGGCGCTGGCCATGCTGATCGGACTGGTTGCGGTGATCCCGACCTCGGACACATTCGCATCTGTGCTGATGGGGATACCCGGCTCATCCGCGTCACAAGCCACTGTGCTAGATGGTTTCCCGATGGCCAAACGAGGCGAGGCGGCGCGCGCATTGTCAGCGGCCTTCTTCGCCTCACTGGTGGGCGGGTTGATCGGTGCTGTGGTGTTGACGGGTTTCGTGCTGGTGGCGCGACCTGTGATTCTTGCCTTCAGTTCGGCGGAATTGTTCATGTTGTCGGTCTTCGGCTTGTCCATGGTCGGCGTGCTTGCCGGTAAATCGCTGGTAAAAGGTGTGGCCGCCTGTGCGCTGGGGCTGATCATCGGATCGGTCGGCGGGGCACCGGCCACGGGCGAGTTCCGCATGGTCTTCGGGATCGACTATCTTTATGACGGCATCCCGCTGATAATCATCGGCCTTGGCCTGTTCGCGGTGCCCGAAATCGTGGACCTGCTGCGCCGTGACCGTTCGATCTCGGAGCACACAACACTTGGCGCGGGCTGGTTCGAGGGCATTCGCGATGTGGTCCGCAACTGGTGGCTGACGTTGCGCTGTTCCGGCATTGGCGCGCTGATCGGGGCGATTCCGGGTCTGGGTGGCACTGTGGTGGACTGGATCGCCTATGGTCATGCCGTCCAGTCGGTCAAGAAAGACCCCAAATTCGGCGAAGGCGATGTGCGCGGCGTGATCGCGCCGGAATCCGCGAATAACGCGAAAGAGGGCGGTGGGCTGCTGCCCACGCTGCTGTTCGGTATTCCCGGCGGCGGCGCGATGGCGGTTTTTCTGGGCGGGATGGTGCTTCTGGGCATCCAGCCGGGGCCATCGATGGTGGGCAGCAATCTGGATCTGACCTATACCATCGTCTGGTCGTTGGCGCTGGCCAATGTGCTGGGCGCGGGGCTGTGCATCCTGCTTGCGATCCCGATTTCCAAGCTGACGCTGATCCCGTTCAAGCTGCTTGCGCCCTTCATGATCGCTGTCATCTGCTTTGCCGCCTTTCAGGCGACGCGTACGCTTGATGATCTGATCGTACTGCTGGCAACAGGTGTACTGGGCGTCTATATGCGCCGCTTCGGCTGGCCGCGCCCGGCACTTCTGATCGGCTTCGTGCTGGCCACGCAGGCAGAAACCTATCTCTATCAGGCCGTGCAGTTCTATGGCTGGGAATTCCTGACCCGCACTGGCGTGATGATCATCATGGGCATTACCGCAGGCTCGATCTGGCTGGGGTTGCGGGCGCGCGTGTCTGAAGCCACGCCAGCCGAGATTCTGGCAGTCGAGGCCCGCGACAGCGGCACTGGGCCTGCTGCGAATATCCGTGCGCGCGCTGCACAGATCATCTTTGCGCTTGTGGCACTGGGCTTCTTCGCTGTCGGCATTCATGACGCGCTTCAGCAAAGCTTCCTTGGTCAGGTCTTTCCGCTGATCATGGCCAGTGCCGGGGCGGGCTTCACATTGCTGGTGCTGGCATTTCTGGTGTTTGGCAAACCCAATCATGCTGTTTCCAGCGACACAGAACATGAAGCGCAGGGTCAAGATACGCCCTTGCGCTCCACACTCGGCGCGCTTTTGTGGATCGCGCTTCTTGTGGGTTTGACTGCAGTGGCGGGTTTCATCGTCGCGCTGGTCAGCTTCTTCATCGCCTTCCTGCGCCTTCGCGCGCGGGCAAGCTGGTTGATGACCGCCATCCTGACAGCGGGATGCACGGGCTTCGTGCTGACGCTCGCATCGGCGCTGAACATGCGCTTCCCCGGCGGGCTGTTGCAAGACCTCTATCGCCTGCCCTGGCCCTTTAGCTGAGACAACAGATGCAAACTGAAATACCCTTCCTGTTCATGCGGGGCGGCACGTCGCGCGGCCCATACTTCAATGCTGCAGACCTGCCAGCGAATCGTGAGCGACTGGCCGCTGTCCTGCGCGCTGTCCTTGGCTCGGGCCATCCGCTGAATATTGACGGGATCGGGGGTTCGGCAACGGTGACAACCAAGGTCGCGATCCTGTCGCGATCTGAGGTCGAAGGGGTGGATGTCGATTACTTCTTCGCGCAGGTCGACCCGATCAAGCCAGAGGTAGATTTCCGCCCGACTTGCGGCAATATCTTGTCCGGTGTTGGTCCTGCTGCCATCGAGATGGGGCTGGTGCCAGTTAACGGGCCGCAGACGCGGTTGCGCATCCGAGCGGTCAATACCGGCGCGCTGGTCGATGCGGTGGTGCAGACGCCTGAAGGATGTGTCAGCTATGACGGGGCGTATCGCCTTGACGGGGTTCCGGGCAGTTCGGCACCGGTGACACTCAGCTTCATGGGCACGGTGGGGACAATCTGCGGCGCGATGCTACCAACGGGCCACGCCCGCGATATGATCGAAGGGGTCGAGGTCACACTGATCGATGTGGCCATGCCGATGGTGATTGCGCGTGCCGCCGATCTGGGCTTGCGCGGGGATGAAACGCGCGAAGAGATTGACGAGAACACCGCGCTTCTGGAACGGGTCGAGGCTATTCGGTGCAAGGCTGGGCCGATGATGGGTCTGGGCGCGGATGTCTCGGGTTCTGTTACGCCCAAGGTCGGGCTGATTTCGGCCCCTGTCGCAGGTGGCTCGCTGCGCGCGCGCTACTTGACGCCCTGGGCCTGCCATCCCACGATGGCCGTGACAGGGGGCCAATGTCTGGCGGCCTGCGCCGTGTTGCCAGGGTCGGTGGCGGACGGGCTGGCTGTTGTGCCCGTCAAAGGGCCAGCCGCGATGCAGATCGAGCACCCGTCTGGTGCGCTGGATGTGTTGCTGGATTTCGCTGTGACTGGCGACAGCGTGGATATCCACGCAGCGGGCCTGACGCGCACCGCAAGGTTGCTGGCGCGCGGGGGGGTGATGGTGCCGCGTGGGGTGTGGGCGCGCTAACGGGACATGACCACGGCATATGGCGCTGCCCCGTGTTCGGGGCGGTGTTTTATTGTGGTTAGTTGCTGCGCTTCATCAATGCCGCCATCCGGTAAAACCCGTGCACCATCTTGGTGTAGGGTGTCAGCACGAAAAACGCGAGCACAGCGCCCAGATGGATCGCCAGAAGCGCGGGCACGGCCCCTGTTCCGGTTACAGCATAGAGCGCCAGGCCCGTGGCCGAGACGGTGAACAGCAAAAGCACGAAGGCCATCTCGCCGCCCCAGACCTTTGCTGCGCCCAAGCCCTTGTCGGCGCGCAGTTTCAGCCAGGCCAGTGCGCCTGTGCCAAGACATAGCAATATACCCCCCGGAACCCCCAGCAGTTTCGGCGGTGACCAGAACGGGTAGGGCGCTTCCCAACCCAACCCGTAATGCATCAATGTCGCGACCGATGTCGCGGCAAAGCACATCAGAAAGCCCCAGAGCGTTGCCTGATGCGCGTGGCGGCGGGCATTAGAATAGCGCGCGCCTTGCTCGAAATTGCAGCCCTGACCGGCGCCGCCGGACAGGTTCTTCATCCGCGCGACCGATCCGCTCATGCGCTTGAGGTCCGCCCATGTGACCCAGCCGCCGCCAATCTCGCGCCAGTAGCTGCGCAGCGAGAGTGCCAGTCCAAGCAAGGGCAGCACGAAGGCTGGTGCGAAGATCAACACCATCGCGTTATGGCTCAGATAGGCATAAAAGCCTTCGCCCGCTTCCGGTCGCAGTGCTGCCATTGCAAAGAACAGAAGCGCGAAACCGACGATCAGCGCGGCAGCAACAGCCACGCCATGCGCATGAAAGACCCGCGCAAGCGCCTGCGGGCGCGCGTGGCGTTCCCATGTGTCCTGCCGCAACTCTGCCAGCACAGCGGGCAGGTTCAGATCGAACTCATGCGGCGGGGCATATTGGCAGGCATAGTAGCAGCCCCGGCAGTTATGGCACAGATTGGCCAGATGGGTAGCCTGCGCGGCACTCATCTCAGGCAATGAAAAGAGTTGCGGGAACACATCGCAATAGCCTTCGCAATAGCGGCAGGAATTGCAGATCTGGAACTGGCGCGCAGCTTCATCCGAGAGAGAGTTATCCAACATAGGCGGCGGCCTCCTGTCCTGCGATACGTCCGAATACTGTGCCAATGGTCATCCCGAAACCTGCCAGATAGCCCTGACCGAGGATCGAGCCTGCCATGATCTCGCCCGCCGCCCAGACATTCGGCAGCAGACCATGCGCGCCCTGCACCTGTGCGCGTTCCGTCACTTTCAGCCCCAGATAGGTGAAGGTCACACCGGGGCGCAGCATGTAGCCGTAATAGGGCGGCGTATCGAGCGGACGCGCCCAGTTGGTCTTGGGCGGCTCCAGCCCGTCAGTGGCCAACCCGTCCAGCACGCCCGGTGTGAAGCTGCCGTCGCGGCAGGCGGCGTTATACTCTGCAACCGTCTGGCGTAACGCATCCCCCGAAAGCCCGAGAAGTTGCGCCAAACCTTCGATCGTGTCAGCCTTCACCGGGGCAAAAACCGGCGGCATGAACAACCCCTGCGCTTTTTGGTCGGTGATGGCATAGGCGATCTGATCGGGCTGCGCTGCCACCAGTCGCCCCCAGATCGCATAGCGTTTGGGCCAGACATCCTCGCCTTCGTCATAGAAGCGGGCAGCGTCGCGGTTGACCACCAGCGCATAGGGCACACAATCCAGCCGTGTCACGATGCCGCCGTCGAATTTCGGCGCGCGCCCGTCAATGGCGACACAATGGCATTGCGTAGGATCACCCACCGACACCGCGCCCTGATCGAGCACATCGCGCAACACCACACCGCGATTATAGGGCGTGCCGCGGATCAGGAAATTCGCGGCTTCTGGCCCCCAAGCGCGGGTCAGCCAGTCCAGATCGGCCTGAAACCCGCCAGAGGCCAGAACCACGGCCCGCCCCTCGATGCGGGTGCCATCAGCGAGGATGGCCGCCGTAAAGCGACCCTCGCCGATATCAACCTGACGAACTTCAGCATTGTAGCGGATGGTGACGCCCAAGTCCTCGGCGCAGGCATAATATGCATTTACCAATGCCTTACCGCCGCCAAGGAAAAACGCATTGGTGCGGTCCAGCGACAGGGTGCCGGACAGTGAGCCCTGAAAGATCACGCCATGCCGCTCCATCCAAGGCAGGCAGGTTTCACTTTCGCGAATGGCCAGACGGGCAAGGTCCGGGTCTGTCTGACCCTTGGTCACGCGCAGCAGGTCGTCGTAATATTCGGCCTCATCGTAAGTGTCTGTCAGGACAGACAGCGGCCCCTGATGCATACAGCGGAAATTCCGCGTATGGCGCGAATTGCCGCCGCGCATATGCTCGGGCGCTGCTTCGAGGATGATCACATCCGCGCCTGCTTCGGCTGCCTCTATCGCAGCGCAAAGCGCCGCATTGCCACCGCCGATGATCACCACATCATATTGCGACATCGTTGCCTCCGTCATGGTCCGAGAGCTCCATCAATCCTGCCTCGCGCAACTGACGCAATCGGATGCGATGCGCGGCTTCGATATGCGTGCGCATCGTCGCTTCCGCCTGGTCGCCTTCCCGTGACCTAAGTGCCTGAAGTAGCGCCTCATGCTCTTGCGCTGCACTTTTGCTGCGCACCGGATCATACAAGGTGGAAGGTCCGAGTATCAGCAGCGTGCGCGCCATCGCGCCTATAGCACGCCTGAGATATCGATTCTTGGCCGCATTTATCAGCGCTGCGTGAAATTGACGGTTCAGGCGCGCAGTATCCGCGGAATCAACGCTGGCGGTCATTTCAGCATTGATTTCAGTCAGTTCGCGCAGTTCCAGATCCGAGGCCGCGCGCGCCGCAAGCCGTGCGGCCGTGCCTTCCAGCACTGCGCGCATTTCGTATAATTCCATCACTTCGGCATAGCTCAGACGCCGCAGACTGGCCCCCTGGCGCGGCAAATGTTCAACCAGACCATCCGCTTCCAGACGCCGTATCGCTTCGCGGATCGGCGTTCGCGAGATACCCAGCCGTTTGGCAAGTTCAACCTCCCGCAGGCGCGCACCGGGAGGAAGCGTGCCAAGGCGGATATCTTCCAGCAAACGGTCATAAGCGCTCTGACCTTGCGGCAAGTCGTGGGTGGCGTCAGACGGATTACGCATATCTGCCTCGTGGCATACGGAAGGATAATTTTTATTGCATACACTTGGATACAATAGTATTCAAGGCATATCAACGAAGAGTTCCGCAATGCTGACACGCGCCCGCCTTCTGACCTTTGCCATTGCCGCTCTGGGCGTCGCGCTGTTCGATTTTCTGGGGCTGCCCCTGCCTTTTCTGTTCGGACCGATGTTTGCCTGCCTTGCGGCGGCACTTGCCGGGGTAAAGATGCAGGGCGCCGGGCAGATCTCTGTCGCCGCGCGCACTGTGCTCGGGGTGGCGGTCGGGGCCTCGATCACGCCCGCGATCTTGGGTCAGGTGCCGTTGATGGCAATCACTTTGGCTATGATGCCGGTCTATATTGCACTTATTGGTATGATCGGGGTGCCGTTCTTTCAGCGCATCTGTGGATTTGACCGGGTGACAAGCTATTACGCCGCCATGCCGGGCGGGTTTCAGGATATGGTGTTGTTCGGGCAAGAAGCCGGTGGCAACCCCCGCGCTTTGTCGTTGATCCATGCTACACGGGTTCTGGTGATCGTGACACTGGTACCAATCCTGCTGACCGGGCCCTTCGGCCTGAGCCTTGACCAGCCAATTGGCGCACCCGCCCGCGCGCTGCCGTTGCATGAGATGGCCATCATGATCGTGATTGCCCTGATCGGCTGGAAGGGCGGCGAGCGTGTCGGATTGTTTGGGGCGGCGATCCTTGGACCGATGATTCTGGCTGCGGCCCTGTCGCTGGGTGATATCCTTCACAACCGCCCACCGGCAGAGGCGATCATGGCCGCGCAGTTCTTTATCGGCATGGGAATCGGCATGCAGTTTCGCGGCGTGACTTTCGGTGAGTTGCGGCATGATGTTGCGGCAGGGGCAGCTTTTGCCCTGATCCTTTCCATACTGGCCGGGGGGTTCACCTTGCTGGCCTACAAAATCGGTGACGTGCCAATGCTGGAGGCGTTCTTGTCCTTCGCCCCCGGAGGTCAGGCAGAAATGACCGTATTGGCGATTGTAGCAGGTGCAGATCTTGGTTTCATCGTAGTACACCACCTGATGCGCCTGATCGTTGTGATCATCGGCGCGCCAATCATGGCGCGGCTGATCTGGAGAAAGGTGGACCGGTCCTGACGAGCGGGGCGATGACGACCCGTCTCAGGTTTTGTCCTGTACAAGTCGGATGGGCTGCCCCTTCAGCCAGGAGTCCAGGTTCTCGACTGTCTGACGGTAGAACACCTCGAAGGTCTCTTGCACACAGTAGCCCAGATGCGGGGTCGCCAGAAGGTTGGGCAAATGCCGCTCGGGCGCATCTGCGGGCAGCGGCTCTTTATCAAAGACATCGACCCCCGCCCCGCCGATCCGGCCGTTTGCAAGCGCATCATGCAAAGCCTTCTGGTCGATCAAAGGACCACGGGAGGTATTGATCAGGAGCGCGTGCGACTGCATGGCCGCGATATCTGCCGCTGTGACAATTCCCTGCGTTGTCGGCCCAAGAACCAGATGCAGCGACACGATATCCGACATTGCGAAAAGCTTCTGTTTCGGAACGGGTTCCGCGCCGACGGCGGTGGCGCGTTCGGGTGTCAGATTGGGGCTCCAGGCGATGACCTTCATTCCGAATGCCTGGGCGACAAGCGCCATGCGACTGCCGAGCCTGCCCAACCCCATCAGCCCAAGGGTGCGTCCGTAGAGCGCATTTCCGAGGCGCGTCTGCCATGCACCGTTGCGGATTGCGGCAGCTTCAGCCGGAATATGGCGCATCAGCCCCAGAATCAGACCCCATGCAAGGTCAACGGTCGCAAAAGCGCCATTCCCGCCGCCATCGGTGGACATGACCGCAACGCCCAGTTCAGCCGCCGTCGCGCTGTCCAATGTTCGGTTCTGCCGCCCGGTGGCGACGATTGCCTTGAGATTGGGAAGACCGCGCAGCACCTCTGCGGGAAAATCGGTTCGCTCGCGCAGTAGGCAAAGCACGTCAAACCGGGACAGTTCCCGAACCACTTGTTCTTGGGGGATGCTGTGGGTCAAGAAGGTTATTTCTGCGCGATCATGCAGCGTTGACCAGTCTGCGAGACGGTGCGCCACACCCATGTAATCGTCCAGAACGGCAACTCGAACCTTTCGCCCGACGGGCAGAGGGCGAAATTTGGTCATCCTTGTCGCTCCATTTGGGTTCTGAGTTGTTCAATCCGCGCCAGAAAGCAATATGCCCCATCTACAGATCGGGTGAAAACTGGCGATCCCGGGAGGACGGGGCGAGTCAATATATATCAATAGTTTAGCGGGAGAAGGTCCAAATGGTTCCGTTATAAGGAATCAATGGCATACAAGGAGCAGTTCCAACGTTTTTGAGGGCGATCCACTCAAAAAGAAAGTCGCCGGCAGGGTTGCAGCCCCGTCCGACGACAAACAAAAGTATAGTGTGCGGATTAGCTACCAGAATCTTAGGAATCCTGCAAGCTCGCGATGTGAGGTGCGGTCATGATGCAGCATCTCACACATGGCGGATTGCCTGATGGTATGACGCGCTGGCAGTTTTTCGGGCTGATTGACAGTGCCCGCCGTCAGCTTGGCCTAAGCAAGGGCGCAGTCGCGTATCTGAAGGTCGCGATTAGCAACACGTTGGACGAGGATTTTCTTGCAGGCCGGATTTGCAGCTTTTGGACGTCGGTCACGAAGATTGCGGCGCAGGCAGGGCTGGACAGACGACAGATCGCGCGCATCGAAAGTGATCTAGTCCAGCGCGGGCTACTGGCAAAATCGGCATCTGATCATAGCCGCCGAGGCGGCTCGCGAAGAAACGGCAAGATTGGCAACGAATTCGGAATCAATCTTGCCCCGCTAATCGCGCGTGCCACAGAGATTCAGGCGGCAGCTCGAAAGGCTGCTTTTGAGGCGCAAGAAGCCGAACGTCTTCGTCTCAGGATCAATAAGCTGTTTGGCGACATTCGCAGGCTACACTTCGACGGCGCGATGGTGGCCGCCGAGGATATCTTGCCGAACCGCCGTCCTTCCACCATTCAAAGCTTCGAGCGCCTGAAGCAGGTCGCTGAAGCGCTGGAAGCGGTCTTGGAAGATTTTTCGGTGGTAACCAGTAGGGGTGAAAAGTCCCACCAGTCGGACATTTCGCCCCCACTCAATACATGTAAAGAAAATATCAACAAAACCTGTAGAGCCAAGAGGCGCTGCGAGACGCAGCCGCCGCGCACGACGCCCACCCAGGTGGCGCTGCTGGCAAGCGGGCCACTGCGAGAGATCATTGAGCTTTACTGGAACGCACTGGACAAGCGTGGCCCGCTTAGTTGGCAAACGATCCAGATGGCGGCGAGAGATCGGGCCAATCATCTCGGGATAAGGACTGGCGTCTGGTGTCGCCAATGCGCGATGCTCGGTGAGGAGCGCGCCGCCCTGTGCCTCATGATCGCCGACCGAAACGCAAACCGCCTCGATGGTTATCGAGTGAGAGATGTAGCGGGAGCGTTCGTCGGGATGGCGCGATCAGAGGCGCGTCAGGGTGCGGTGGTAAACAGCCTCCTTGGAGAACTGATCGGCAATCTGGGAGGGCCGAGAAATGATCGCTGATGGTCTGTCCAGCGCACGGGCGCCGGAGCATGGCTGGGTTCATTCAGGGGAGCAACGCCCTGACCGGGGTCTAATGCGCTTAGCTGTAACAGACCCCGACAAGGCAACAGGCGTCCGCATCATCAATCCTTGGGACGACGGAACCTGAGCAGACCGAGGCCGATCCGTATGAACAAAGCCCCCCTCATCCAGCAGCGTATTCCTGTGACCTCGCCCGCGCTTTATCTCTCGGGCATTCAGGCATTGAACCTGCGCGAGAACGGTATCGATGATCCGACCGGCGACTGGCATTTCGTGAATGCGTTTTTCACCTATGCGGACCAGCCGCAGGATGTGCCGCTCTATGGGGCAGGGGGGGCGTGGATCGATACGCATGAGAGCCTTGGGGCGCGGGGCATCCGCGATCTGTCGGCAATCGTGTGCAAGCAAGAGCTGGTCGCACCGGAGGGGCCGGTCTGGGTGGCGAATTTCTACCGCGCCATTGCCGACATCGTGGCGCTTGATGCGCGCGCCCAGAGATCGCCGGGCATGGCCTCTGTTTCGACCATCAATCAGTGGCTGGATACGCCGGAAGAGATCGCGCATCTGAAACAGGACTACCTCACCCCCCTGGCCGCGCAGTTCCAGGGCGACAGCGCCGCATGGATGGCCCGCTTCCTCGAAGAGGTGCGGTATCGATGAGCGCTTCGCCTACGGGCCGGAAGGCCCGGAGTTGAATCTGTAGGCGTCATCATGCTCACGCGGGATCGGCGGGTAAATATCGGGATCAAATTCCATCGGCTCATCAGTCAGTTGGTTCGGAGGCAGCCTGAAATCTGCCTTCAATTTTTGATTGTCGGGGTGATGTGCCCATTGGCGCTCGAATTGTTGTGCGATAGCAGTGTAATCGATCTCGCCGACGGCCTTGCAGACCGTATCCCGCAGCAGCTCGAAGGCGGAGAGCGCTTGCTTTCGCACGACCCCGGTGTCTATTTGGGCTGCCTTCTCGTTGGCCTCTTTGATGATCTGGCCGGCCTTTTCGGTGGCCTGTCCATGGGCGGCCATTATTTGCCCGTAGACGCTGTCGAGCGCGTCTTTTTTTGCTTTCTCGGCCAGGGCGGCAGCCGCTTTTTCGGCATCTTGCAACCGTAGCGCTACAGCCTGTTCGGCCTGCGCCACTTTCTGTTCGCGGGCTGTCAGCTGTGCTGCTTGCGCAGCAAGCTCTTTCGCCCAGACGGCGACGCGATCAAAAGCCTGAACTAGTGCCTCGCTTCGGGGTATTTGACAGCTTTGATTTTTTCTGAATCTCTGTGGAGCGTAGCAGCTTTCTGGGGGTGAGATGATGACAAGAGGGTGCAAGCCGAAGTATGTAGTTCGACTGACGACAGAGGAGCGTGAACACCTTGAAGGGATGATCAGAACGGGTCGGCAAGCCGCCTACAGACTGCTGAAGGCGCGGATTTTGCTGAAGGCGGATGTGTCCTCTGATGGCCCGGGATGGGAAGATGCGCGCATTGCCGAGGCATTAGAGACCAGTCTCTCGACTGTTTTCCGCACCCGGCGCCAACTTGTGGAGGAAGGGCTTGAGGCGACTTTAGCGCGCAAAGTTCCAGCGTCGCTTTCACAACCTCGGATCTTCGATGGGCAAGCCGAGGCCAAGCTGATCGCGCTTGCCTGTTCCGAACCACCCGAAGGATATACGCACTGGACACTCAGGTTGTTGGAAAAGCGGGTTGTCGAACTGGGCATTGTTGAGCAGGCCAGTGATACCACAATCCAACGCACGCTTAAAAAAACGCGCTCAAACCGCACCGGAACCGGTACTGGGTAATCCCACCCAAAGCCAACGCTGGTTTCGTGGCGGCCATGGAGAATGTGCTGGACGTCTACACCCGTCCACACGATCAAAACCGTCCGCTGGTTTGTCTGGACGAGACCAGCAAACAATTGACCCGTGAGACCCGCACACCCATTCCCATGCAGCCAGGGCGCGAGGCGCGCCATGACTACGAATATGAACGCGCAGGTGTCGCCAGCCTGTTCATGTTATTCGCTCCTCTGGAGGGCTGGCGCCACGTCGAGATACGCGATCGACGCACTGCCATCGATTATGCCCATATCCTGCGCGATCTGGCTGATCTCCACTTTCCCTATGCCGAAAAGATCGATCTCGTGCAGGATAATCTGAACACCCACAACCCTGCATCGCTGTACGAGGCTTTCCCGCCTGCCCAAGCGCGCCGCATCGCACAACGGTTCGAATGGCACTACACGCCAAAACATGGGTCTTGGCTCAACATCGCTGAATGTGAACTCAGCGTCCTCGCTCGCCAATGTCTGGCCCGGCGCATCCCGGACAAAACTATGCTGAAGGCCGAAGTCGATGCATGGACAACAAATCGCAACTCCCAACGCGCCAAAACCAACTGGCAGTTCACAACTCAAGACGCGCGCACAAAGCTTATCCGGCTTTATCCGCAAATCGAGTGAATCGCAGGACTAGGCTGTCACGGATCTTGACTGGCAGGTGCTGCTCAGAGACTGGCGCCCCGGTGTTGCTGTAATGCAGAGACCAGAATTTCGCGCGCCAACCCCGTGTGGGGCGGCCGTTCGGGGCAAATTTTCGCAGGACTGCGGCCTTGCCAGGATCAGTTGGCATTTCGGCTTCGGTGATTTCGCGATCATGAGTCCCATCGATCACTTTTTCCAGCGCGGATTGCAGGTTTTTCGCGCCGCGTGCCACCCATTCCTCGCGCTTAACCAAAACAGCTTCGGTCTTTGCGATAGCGTGCTCACGTGTTGTCAGATCTGTTCCTGTCTGCTTGATCGCCTCAAGGCGTTCGGCGGCTTGTGTCCTGGCCTTGCGTGCTTCGTTTTGCGCGAGCGCCTGCTCTTCGCGGAGCAGTTTCAGACGCTCTTCTTCTTTTTTGATGGTGGCACGGCTACAATCGTGCAGATTGTTCAATGTGCGCTGCGCCGATTCAAGCTCCTGTCGTGCAGCAAGAGCGCGGCGTTCGTAAATTTCAGCGTTCTTTTCTGCTTGCTCTGCACGCCCCTCGTTGGCGGCGACCTTTTCCAAAGCGCGGGCCGCGAGACGCTCATTTTTATCGAGCTTGGAGGTCAGTTGGCTTATCTTTGCCTCCAGTTCTGCTGTTTTTTCAGCATATTCGAACGGCAGATCCCGGTGAAGTTCCGCCACAGAGCGGTTGACTATTTTCCAGAGCGGATCGCCATCTGCGATGCGCTCCAGCTTGCGCTTGCCCCGGGTGATTTCTGGTGCATGACGCGCGATCAGCTCAGCCGCTATTGTTTGAAATGACGCCAACATGCCCCGTTTCAATTTATGTGAGAGGGGCCGACCATTGTAGTCGATGCCCAACAGTTTGAAATGCGCGTGCGGCGCAGTTTCGTCGCAATGGACGACGAGCCCTGTTACAGTTGTGTTCAGCCGCGCTGCGATTGCCTCGACGACTTCAAGATAGGCAACATCCTGGGTAGTCTCGTCGAGCTGCTCGAAGATCGCTTGGGCCTGATGTCCGAATGTGATGATCCCTGCATAATCGAGACATTGATCTTTGCGTATCTTGCGTGTGATCCCGTTTTCTTCGCGGATCCGTTGCCACTCGCTGCGCAGCCATGTTCTGTCCTGATACTCAACGATAAGCCTATTCAGGTGCGATCTGCTTTGATCAACATAGGCAGGCTGCGGCCCGATGCGTAGGTCGTGATTTGTCTGGCCTGTTCCCCCTGGCCCAAACCGTAACGACACCGCCGTTGACATGAAGCCCCCTGAGCGTTACGAAGTACTTCTAACCTACTAGAAGTTGCAAGACAACTTCGTAGGCAAAGGGGGGATAGCACACTCTCCCCCCTTTTGAAACCCCCGGCCTTCCGCAGGACCGAAAGGGGCCGCGCCCCTTTGGAAACCCCGCTCTCCGGCTGATGCCTGCGCGGGTTTGCAACCTTCGGCCAGCACCCTTGCCAAGCCGCCCCTGGCGGCTGCAAAACCCCTCCTCCCCTGCCTCGTGGCTGGCGATGTCGTCGGGGTTTTGCCTTGTGGAATCCGTGCTCGGTTATGCCTGTTTTTTCGGTCGCCCGCCCTTGGCGCCATTGGCGCGGGCGGCAGCGGCCTTGGCGGGCGATGTGGCCTGTCCAGCGCGGCGGGCCATGTAGGCTTTCGTGCCGAACACTCCCGCCAGCAGGCCGCTCACCCTGAAATCTACATCGAGGGCTTCCCAGTGCAGCCCATACCCCGCGCCGAGGATCTCCACCGTTGCAAGCTCATCATCCGTAGCCGCTTCGAGCCCCTGTGCGAGGTGGGGCGGAAAGGCGAAGGTGCAGCCGTTGTTCAGCTCGACGATGATGCGCGCGCTCTTGCGATCATACCGCGCGGCTGTCGCACGCGGTTCGACAAGATGCGCGATCTTGCCCCGTTCCAGAGCAGTATCGATTTCAGCGTCTGTCAGATCAGCCATGGAATTCCCTCCACTTGGCAAGAAACTGTTCCTGCTGCTCGCGGACCAACTGCATGGCGCGGCGCAGGTCGTTGGCTTTCATGTTCTCAGCCCGGACAAGAGCTGGCGCACCGTCCGGCCCGATCAGGTTAATCTTGGCGTGACCATCCCCGAACACATGCACATGGGCTGGTTCATGGTCGTCTGTGAAGATGATGATCCGCAGCCCGTGTGCTCGGTAAATTGTAACCATGAGAGACAATAACCCATCGCGATGGGTTATTCAAGAAGCCGGAACGAAAGCCTGTCACGTATTCCAAAAGACTGCGATCAAAGCTGCTTCCAAAGACAAGCGCCAGCCATTGCCACATGAGCAATCCCAGAAACTTCTGCGAAGCTTGGTATTCTTTGGCCACCCTGCATCGGACCCAGGAGTTGCGTGGCTCTGTGCCCATCAAATTCGATGATCCAAGGGGGTCGCCTGCTTTACGCTTTCCAGAATGATATCTGCATCCACTTGTAGCGCACGGGCCAGGACAACCAGCTCTACGATATCTATGCGTCGTTGGCCGCTTTCAACGCGGGCAACAAAGGATTGGTGGCAATGCAGCCGCTTTGCCAGGTCCTCTTGTGTGAGGCCCGCTTTCTGCCGCAGGGCGACCAACGCTGCGCGCAGCGCTTCATGACCAAGGCTTCGGATAGTTTTTGGCACGTGCTGTGATCCTCTTGACCACAGCGGATAATCTACTTAACAGATAATCTAAAAAGTAGATATCGCAATAAGGGGACATACGCAGCGCCCTGAAGGAGGACTTGGTATGGGAAAGAAAAAAGCGAGTATCTATGGCATGCTGCAAAAGCACATGGGCTCGTGCACAGAGGCGAAAATACTGATCAGGGGCCCCAAAGATGTCATAGAGAAATTCCGCAAATTCAAAGAAGAGCGAGGGTTTCGCAATGCGTGGGGAGCGCTCGAATATCTCCTGCTTAAAGAACTGAGCAGCAGCAAAAAGAAATGAGCGGACAGGGTTTCAGAAGGCCGGATTGGCTGCACTGCACAGTGACACGCTGCCTGCCGAGCGCCGCGCGACAATCAAGATGAGAGTCCTCTCATCCAGATTGTCGCGCTACGCCGATGCCGTGCCTTCCGAAGGGCTTCGGGTTGTCAAATATCTGCCCATATGCACAACTCTTAAATGAACCCGGCACCAGACAACCCACGGATCATACATGCCAAAGTCAGTTCGCTTTCTTACTGCTGCATTTGTCAGTTTCAGCGTAGCTCAGGCCGCTTCGGCTGAGCCGAGTTCCCTGCTGCCTTTGACGCATGGCCTTTTCGTGAAAGAGGGCACTGCCTGTGCCGATTTCACCACCTCGACCACGCTCGCTTTCTGGGGGGATAGCCTGAATAGCGCGCGCATGGAGGGGTGGATCCTCGATGTCGTACAAAATGGCGACAACTTTGCTGTGACCATGGACGTGGTTGAGATGGGCTCCACGCCTGACGAGCCAAACGATCCTGTCACATGGCAGATTGTGATCTCCGCTCCCGACAAGATGACGATCGACAGCGAACACGGCGCGTCAAGCTATCGATGGTGCGCGGCGTCATCGAGTGAAATGGCGGCCGCAGATCGGACCGCATCCGCCATGATTTCGGACGAAAATCATGATCTGCCATTTATTGGCGAATGGGGGTATCCAGCCGAGGGCGAACTGCGGTGCTATGACGGAGAAACCACGACCTTTACGAACAATTCCATCGATAATGGGCATATGCTGGTTACCTTTGAACGGGACGATGTAACCGAGGTAGAGCCCGGTCACTGGCGTTTGCATACAGCAGGAGGTTATGAGGGCGAGGAATTCAGCGTCATCTTTGATGTGCATATCGACGGCGACGCGATGCGCAAAGTTTCGCGTTCCCCAGACGGCCACGCATATGAGGACCACATGCAGCGGTGTCTATGACGTAGACAGGAGCTACTTTCGAAGCAAATATCAACGTTGACGACAGCATAGCGCGCCGAACATATCGACTGATGGATCAGTGTTTTCTCGAAAACGCAGGGGGTCAACATCATTACTTTGAGCGACCTTTAGCTTCCGATCCTCCGGATCATCTGTGATACCTCACGGCGACAGTATAAAATCGTTCCGACAGATCTGGACACAGGTTGTAACGTCGACAGAACAAACAAAGGAGATACGAAATGGATGAAGTGTTCAACGTGGGCAAAACGATCTTGCTGGATGGCCAGCCCCTATCGCTCGTGACGCCCGCAGGTGTTGAGGCTTGGATCGATCAGGGGATCAAGTACAGCTATCGCTACGATCAGGTGCGCGATCCGCTCGACGGCCAGATGAAATATCGCTGCCTCTATGAGAAGGACGGGGCGGATGTACCGTTTGTGCTGGTCAACAGTCCGAGCAGCGGCGACGGGCGCGTCATCCTGTTTGATGAGAAGCCGGATCAGTTGGGCAACCTGCAATAAAACGGGTTGATATTCTGCACTGCCGCATGACGGCTTGGAGCCCATCAGCGACATTCAGGCATCCCGCAGCGAGACGAAACTGTTTGCAGGTGCAGCAACCCGTTCGGCCCTTTGCTGACGGTCGGGATGACCACAGCGCCGCGGTGCAGCTTTTCCCGAACCGGTCACTCGTGCATTGCGCAGCATCGTAGCAGCCGCGCAACTGAGCCCGGCGCAGAGGTCTTGTCCCCGCTTGGCATCACGCCGGAACCTCGCCGGTATCTGAGCCGCTGGTGATTGTGCCGCCGCAGCTGGTTTTGCACCCAACATATGCCACGGGTTTGCCGTCAAGCCCGGCCACTGATGATCCCTCGGTGATTAGCGCGCCGCAGGCGCAGGCGTCGCCCAAGCGGGCAATCGCGTGGCCATCGACCTCGCCTGATCCGCCTTCGGTAATCGTGATATTGCCATGCCTGGGGCAGTCATGAACATCTCCAACGCGGGGCGATTGCGGGCATTACGCGGCCTCCCATATGTCGAACTCCGTGCCCTTTACCGTCGCAGTCCAGATCACGATCAGCTGGTCTTCATCAGGGCTTCGGACGGGTTTTTGCAACATGCGTGACTTGAAGAAAGCTGCGAGCTGGGGTTGGGGAACTGACTGGAGGGTCTCAAGTGACATGTCGAAGTCCAGCGGCTCGGGGGAATGGGCAATCATGACGCAGAGCGCAAAGGCATTGGGTTGCGCGGCCTCTACCAGCGCCGAGAGGCTGCGGGTCTGGGGCAAAAGCGTCGGGTTGAGGAGGCGTGCAGGGCGTTCATACTCGGGCAGAGGCTTGAGCGAGAACCCCGATGCGAGCCATGCGTCGAGGACCTGCGACAATGTGGCGCCTTGGCACCAGGAGAGGGCAACCGCACCGTAGGAGGTCCAGCCAGCTGCGGTGCAGAGAGCGGACCAACCTGCGCCAGGATAGGCTGCAAGGGCACGCAATACACTTAAATCCGTCCCATCAATCAGCGTACGGTTCTGGGCTGCACTGGCCAAACCGTATGGATTGACCGGCCAGGCTTTCGCATTCGCATGCAATCCCTGCCAAATATCAACGACCGTCAATCCATCGCCCAAATCGGTGACACCGGCCATTGGATTACATAAGTTATCCTCCGGCATAGACATTTCCTGAAGCTGCTGCCATCGCACCGCCGCAATCTACAGAATCGCCCAATCTGGCAACGGGGCGACCATTGACAAACACAGTTGCGGACCCACCTGCCACACTGCGGGGATGTGGGGGGCATTTGCCACACCCGTGCGCAGCGACCGCATCCCCCTGCCGCAAGGCTGGGTTGTCGTTGATATAGACATTCGGGCTTGCAGATACTGCCGATGTTGGCGGAAAGCAACCATGTCCGGATGCACTATCGCCCTTGCGTGAAATGCCGGGCATCAATCCGTCCTCTGTGGTGGCGCGGCGAACGGGTTGTGTTGCTCCGCCAGTGGTGGGCGCGGGCCAGTTCTTCGGCTGACCTTGTTGCGATCAGCAATGCTGAGCAAGTCAGCAACACGGCAACTTGCGAACAGCTCGCTCAGATAATAGCCACTTTCCGGCGTGAGGGATAAGGGGGGGCGGCAGCGACGGCTGCTTTCAATTGTATACAATACGCCACCTGTGCATCGCCCCCGCGCAAGCGATACGGTTTCCTCGGGGTGGAAAGATCGGCGAGGGCGCGGTTCAACATCGGAACACATTTCAAGCGCGCCATGCATCAGTTGCGCCCCCGGAATATCCTCAAATGCCTCCGGTGGTATCTGCCCCAGCAGCTCCGTCGCGACATCTATATCCATCTCGTAATTCAACAAGCCGCAGATATAATCGGCTGTTTCAGAGAGCTGTGTCTTATCCATCACCTGCATGAGTGGTATACATTGACCACTCAACGCCATCGCATCTTGCAACGCCTCTGGCGGTGTGGGTTGCGTACGCAGCCAGGACCAAAAGCTGTCATCGTAATGCCATGCAGACCATGCCTGAAACGCTATTCTTACCTGTTCCGGCGCGACATGTTCGAACCATTCATCCGGTGGTGGCGCTTCGCCACGGTCCAGAAGCAGGTATGGCCGTCCACGCGTCACATGCCCATTCAAGAAAAACAAACGCGCGTAAATATCTGCCCGCAACAGCGTTGAAAAAGGTTCCTCCGGCAGCTCCGGCAGCTCGGCAATCACAAGGTCCCGCTGGGTCACCAGGCAGCTTCTTTCATCCTCGTGTTGATACGTCGGATTGATCGCCTGCATGAATATCTGGCACATACTGCGTTGATCGGACAGCCCCTGTGCCGCGCGATCCCACAATCCATCTCTCCCGAATTGTGCACGATAGCTATAATGAATGGCCCGTTTTCTGTTTTCTGGCTGTGCCGCATAATCCGCAAAACGCTGTGCGATCTGATCTGCATAGATGGTGCGCAACCGAAATGCGCGTGGGATTTCAACATCATGCATTTCGCGCGCGCGCACGGGCGAGACCAGGTTGGATGCAAGGTAAAACAGGTCATCCGGGTCAGTCGGATCCCCGCGTTCCAGCGCATCAAAGAACAGGGTCACGTTCTCCTCGAAGCTCAGGTCCAGATCAAGCCGCAAAGGCGTATCCGCATGCGCCGAAGGCACAGCCCACAGGCATGTCGAGAGTGCAAGGCCTCTGAGCAGGTGATCAATTTTCAATCGTGTCAACATCGCTATGACCTACAGCCCTTGCGTGAAATGCCGGGAATCAATCTGTCCTCTGTGGTGGCGTGGCGAACGGGTTGTGTTGCTCCGCCAGTGGTGGGCGCGGGCCAGTTCTTCGGCTGACCTGGTTGCGATCAGCAATGCTGAGCAAGTTGGCAACACGGCAACTTGCGAACAGCTCGCTCAGATAATAGCCACTTTCCGGCGTGAGGGATAAGGGGGGGCGGCAGCGACGGCTGCTTTCAAGTGTATGCAATACAACACCTGTGCATCGCCCCCGCGCAAGCGATACGGTTTCCTCGGGTTGGAAAGATCGGCGAGGGCGCGGTTCAACATCAGAACACATTGCAAGCGCGCCATGCATCAGTTGCGCCCCCGGAATATCCTCAAATGCCTCCGGTGGTATTTGCCCCAGCAGCTCCGTCGCGACATCCATATCCATCTCGTAATTCAACAAGCCGCAGATATAATCGGCTGTTTCAGAGAGCTGTGTCTTATCCATCACCTGCATGAGTGAGATACACAGGTCGCTCAACGCCATCGCATCTTGCAAAGCCTCTGGCGGTATGGGTTGCGTACGTAGCCAAGACCAGAAGCTGTCGTCGTAATGCCATGCGCGCCAGACGTCGAACGCGGTTTTGACACGTTCCGGCGCGACGTTTTCGAACCATTCGTCAGGTGGCGGCTCGCTGCCACGGTCATACGTATATATCCGGCCGGTGAAACGGGCGTGGTCATTTAAAAAAAATAAATAGGCATGAATATCTGCCCGCAACAGCGTTGAAAAAGGTTCCTCCGGCAGCTCCGGCAGCTCGGCAATCACAAGGTCCCGCTGGGTCACCAGGCAGCTTCTTTCATCCTCGTGTTGATACGTCGGATTGATCGCCTGCATGAATATCTGGCAGATGCTGCGTTGATCGGACAGCCCGTCTGCGTCGCGATCCCAAAGACTGCCCCCCCCAAATCTGGAGTGATAGCTGTAATAGATCGCCCGCTTCTTGTTCTCTGGCTCTGCAGCATAATCCGCAAAACGCTGTGCGATCTGATCTGCATAGATGGTGCGCAACCGAAATGCGCGTGGGATTTCAACATCATGCATTTCGCGCGCGCGCACGGGCGAGACCAGGTTGGATGCAAGGTAAAACAGGTCATCCGGGTCAGTCGGATCCCCGCGTTCCAGCGCATCAAAGAACAGGTTCACGTTCTCCTCGAAGCTCAGGTCCAGATCAAGCCGCAAAGGCGTATCCGCATGCGCCGAAGGTGCAGCCCACAGGCATGTCGAGAGTGCAAGGCCTCTGAGCAGGTGATCAATTTTCAAGGCTCAATTAGCGTTTGTTATGCGTGCCCATGTGCGATAGAACATATAGTGAACATACTGTGTGGAGGGGTATATATGGACCACGACATCTTTCTGGTTTGGCTCAATGAGACGGATAACCTCTCGCCGGACCAGCGCGCCGAGGCGAGTCGGATCCTTTCTGGGTCTCCGTCATTGCAGGCGGTGGTCGATCTCCTTGAGGCAAAGGTTCGTGAGGACCGTATCTGCCCGCACTGCGCTTCAGAAGGAGCTATCATCAGGGGTCATGCAAGTGGCCTTTCCCGGTTCTTTTGCAAAGGCTGCGGCAAAACCTTCAACGCGTTGACCGGTACTCCGCTGGCGCGCCTGCGCCACAAGGGCCGTTGGGCAGAGTTCGCTGCTTCGTTACGTGACGGCGAAACGGTAAAGGTATCCGCTGAGCGTTGCATGGTGGCGCGCACGACCGCTTTTCGTTGGCGTCATCGTTTTCTTCGGGCGGTGACGGCTGGGGCGATCAAGTTGCGCGGCATCGTCGAAGCCGACGAGACCTTCTTTCTGAGCAGCCGAAAAGGTGAACGAAACCTTGATCGTAAGGCCCGTAAACGTGGCGGCAAGGCCGCCAAACGCGGCTTGTCGGAGGAGCAGGTTCCGGTCTTGGTCGCAGCCGACCGATCCGGCACCACCATAAGTGCTGTCTTGCCAGCAGTGACGGCCGCACATCTGCAGGCGGTTTTGCAGCCGCTTCTCGATCCTGATGCGCTCTTGGTCACTGATGGCTGCACCAGTTACCCGCCTTGCGCAGCAGCAATGGGCATCAGCCATGAAAGCCTCAACCAGACTGCAGGACAACGTGTTCGCGGGGAGTTGCACATTCAAACCGTGAACAGTCGACATGAGCGGCTCAAGACATTCCTGCGGCGCCATCGCGGCATCGCAACCAAGTACTTGGACAGCTACCTGCGCTGGTTTCAACTTGCAGTCATTCCAAAACACCAAACTCCCCGCGCGATACTCGCCGCCGCCGCAGGAATCCTGCCTATCTCAAGGCACGCATAATTAACGCCAATTGAGCCATTTTCAATCGTGTCAACATCGCGTTGCAACCTTTTTAAATAATCCAGCATCTGTTGGGCCTCGGCAAGATCAGCTTCAAGGCGCGGGATGGTCGATTCCTCAATCCTCCTGCGTGCTCTATGATCACGCTCCGTGGCGAGCATGCTATAGATCCTGCGCACAGGGTTGGAGCCCTGTTGGCCGGCTTGCCTGTCTGTGATCTGCTGTGGCAGGTCGTAATTCATCCTTCGCATCTCTGCGATGATCTGCGCTTCGATCGCCGCAATCCCGGCTTCATAGGCAGCGATCGACTCTGCGATCGGCCCTCTGGGGATCAGCGCCGGATTGGACAATATCGCCATGTCTTCAACACTTGCCCCCCAGTTCTTGATGGCCTGCCCTTCCGCGTAGAGATTGGCAAAAACATCCACGGCATCAGGTGGCACATCGCCCGCAGCGCGTGCAAAATCGATCAAGAACCACCGCACATGATTGGAGTACACGTAGGCATATTCCACATGTTTCTTTAGTTCGGCATCATCCTGGTAAACACTCTCAATCACCCGCAACAGACCTTGCTGTGTTCTGTATGTGATATGCATATGGACGAATTGGAAGGCCGCCTGGTTTCCTAGATCCTCGCCAATTCCAAGCTTCCCCCAGGCGCGCCCAAAACTGCGAACTGCGCGTTCGAATCTGGGGCGCGAAAAACCTCGATATTGTCGCGCCACATCTTCACCAACATCCTCATAGGTCTCGATGAAGTATTTCCATTCCGGACTAACCTGTTCAGACAATCTGCCCACGCCCTCGGCGATTTGTTCGACCGCCGTGCCCACATTCTCCGCCACGCTGTCAGAGGCCTGCTCGTTATAATACCACGCCCCCGAAGTGACCAGTTCACCGCGCGTGAATTTGGCAATCTCCAGTCCCATCTGGTTGAACTCTGCCAGCACCAGCTCCTTGAAATCATCCGCGTCTGCCATCAGTTCAACCTTATCTCGCCTGCTTTGGCGTCTATCTTGTCTTCCATATCGATCTTGAAAGATTTCCCCGACAAGATAACTCGCCCGTCCTTATGCATCGTCAAAACCGATTTTCCGACTTTGATTGCGACAAGAGAATGAGCGGAAAGATCCAGAACCCTATTTGCTGTCACCGTCACATTGGTGCCCGCATTCAGGCTGATTTGTTGACCGGCGCTGATGTATTTATGCGAGCCCACAGTTTCCGATGACAACACGCCAACAGCCTCGGTCTTACTTTTTTCCACGGTCAAGGCGTAGTTGCCCGTCCCTGGATTGATCACACCGGGCAGTCCAAGGGCACTCGCAACTTTGCCAATGCCTTCCGTCAGGGTTTGCAGCCCGCGAGAGAACATTTGCCCAAGATTGGAAGGGCCGACAGATATGAAAACATTTCCACCGATACGTTCGATGTGATTGTCTCCGACCTCTATGACCTTTTCCGCACCTACACTCTGCACCCAGTTATTGTCGATGCGCTCGGTGTGGTTGTTACGGGTCTTCTCGTTCCTGTCCTTCTGCGCATGCAGGAACACTTCCTCCCGCCCGGCCTCATCCTCAAACCGCAGCTCGTTGAACCCTGTCCCCTTGTGGGTGTCGGACTTGATGGTCATGCGGGTCTTGTGTTCGGGCAGTTTGTAAGGAGGGCGGTTGCGGGCGTTGTAGGTACGTCCGGTGATGATGGGTTGGTCGGCATCCCCGTCGAAGAAATCCACGATGACTTCCTGGCCAATGCGCGGGATGGCCATATGGCCCCAGCCGCCTCCGCCCCAGTTCTGGCTGACGCGGATCCAGCAGCTGGAGTGCTCGTCGGCAGGTGTGTGGCGATTCCATTCGAATTGGACCTTCACGCGGCCAAAATTGTCACAATAAATCTCTTCTCCGGGGGGGCCGGTGACCACGGCCATTTGCGGCCCGTCCACCACCGGTTTGCGCGGCACTGCGGGGCGATAGGGCAGATGTCCGGGCTTGGTGACGAAGCTGGCGGAATAGGTCGTGGGCGCGTCGCCTGCGTCTTCTTCCAGCGCGGCGGATTGCTGGCCCGAATGCGACACGGCCAGCAGCCGGTGGCGGCTATTGGCGCGCGGGTCAGTATGGGCGGCCAGCGTCATCTGGAAGGCTGCGTTCAAATGCAGGCAATTCGTCTCACCCGCGCCAGTGGTGGCATCGACCCGCTCAGCCTCGATCCTGTGGCGGGTGAAGCGGTTGCCCACGCTGGCGGGGTCTTTGTAGCGGCCCGGATAGGCGAAATGCTCGTAGCGCCCTTTCAGCCCGTCCAGCCGCTCGCCCACGGCCAGCGTGCCCATCCCGGCGGGGGGGTTGTGGAACGTGTAATCCTCCATCGCATAATGCGAGGCGCGCAGCCGCTCGGTCTGACTGAAGCGGCTGACCCAGACCCCGCGCGACTGCCCGCCGGGATTGGCATTATAGGCCAGCACCGGATCGGCGATCATCGGCATGGCCAGCGGCGCATCGGTCACGATCAGCTTATGGCCGTCGGGCGAATGGGCGAAGGCGTAGAAAATCCCTTCCTCGGCCAGAATGCGCTCCAGGAACGCGCGGTTGGTCTCGCCCGCCTGGGTCAGATATTCGCGCGGCAGATAGGTCTCAGCCAGCCGCCAATCCACATCCGTGACGCCCTGTTCGGACAGCAATTGCGCGGCCACTTCGGGCACGGTCATATCCTGCCAGATGCGCCAATCCGAGCCATGATCGAGCCGCGACAGGCTCGGGCGCAGCACCAGCGTATAAAAGGTGCGCCGGTACCCGCTATCGCCGCGCATGGCATCTGTGACAATCCCGTGGAAATGACGCGGGGTCTGGTATTTGCTATACAATCCCAGACAGGCCGGCGCATCCAGCAGGGCTGCCAGATCGATATCAGGGTCCAATGAGGCCAGATCCACAACGATCTCGAAGGGCGTGTTGATCGCCTCTTGCACCGAGAACCCCACAACCGTGAACCGCCCCGCCGCCGCTTCAAACCCGAAGGCCAGATCCTGATCCTGATCCAGAAACCGCTGCGCAAGGCTGGAAAGCTGCTCAAATAAGCTCATGAAATCTCCTCTATGCTGTCAATTTTAGCCGTCCGCGCCATCTGGGCTGACGAGTAATCAGGGGGCTCTGCAAAGGCCAGTGCCAGGCCGGAAGCGCCCGCACCTTCAGGCGCCATTTACGGTCCGCCGGAAATTGGAATTCCAACGCATGATCCTGTGTCACCGAGGCAGAAATTTTCGGCGGCGTCCCGGCGAGGGGCTGTGAAATGTCAATCTGCTCTTGCAGCCTGTTCTCACCAATCAATAACAGGCTCAGCTGCTCTTCGTGCAACACACCATGGGTGACGAAGGCCAGATATTCCTGCGCGTTGCCCAGCTGCCAAACTTGGTCGATGTAGCGTCCCGCTATGGGCAGATCGATGGCGGTCATCGTGCTGCGCAGGATCGCGGGCGTATCCTCATCCCCATCTGACTGATCCAGCCAGAAATTCGGCGTAACATCGCGCATCAAACCCCCACCACCACAAAGCTGCCCGCCGCCGCCTCAAACCCAAAGGCAAGGTCCTGATCCTGATCAAGAAACCGCTGTGCAAGGCCCGAAAGCTGCTCGAATAATCCCATTATATACCCTCTACCTTAAAACTGGATCGCGCTGCCTGCAGACAGGCGCAGGAAATCCACGCCTTCGGGCGCGGGCGTGATTGTCTGAAACACGGCGGGCAAGCGGCGCGCCTGACCGGCACAATCATCACGACACATCAAAGCGGTTGTGTCATCGACTGCAGTGGCCTGAAGCTGCGGCTTGAAACTGTAGTTCTTATGGCTGCCAACTGCGCCTTGTCGGCGCCAGATATCTTCAGCCGTCGCCTGGCCGACCGGATGGCAGGCTGCTATGGCTTCTGACTTCGACAGGATCCCCAAGCCTATATAGAAGCCGATCAGATTGGACACGAGATCTTCCTGGGAATAGCCGCTATCAGTCATCCAGCGCGGCGGAATGCTGCTTTGAAATCTCTCGAAACGGTGCGAGACATCCATGAAGATCGACAATGCCACAGCGCGGGCGCGCGTCTGGGTCAAGCCATGTTTGATCAGAAAAATGCCCTCGCGGCCTGGACGGCCCGGGTAGCCCGCATGATCCTGACGGTAGCGGACCCGAAACCCGGTCGACCCATCGGCAAAGCGCAGATAGGGGTCATCTGCGCATCGCGCCAGCCGCGCACGCAGAATGCTGCCCGCCACACCGTACATCACCCTGTCACCCAATGTCGGGTCGCAAGCATTGCGCATGACTGCCGGTCCTTGGGCGTTCATCGCACGCCATAGATTTGCAGCCCCGATTTCAGGGCGGGTGCTGAAGGGGTTCAGATGGCCCAGATCAACCCAGCCACAATTGCATGTGTAGATCAGCCCGTAATTCACCCCATCCCAGGTTCGGCGCTGATTGTATTGGTTCCATGCACGCGCGATGTCAGCGAATTCACTCATCTCAACCTCGCGTCAAATACCAGGTCGATCTGGCTTGGCACGCAATTGGCTTGCGTATCTTCCGACCAATAATGAACATCATCAGCGCGGCTTTGAGCCTGAAGCGCGGCAAGATCAGGTTCGGATGACAATGGCAGATGCAGGGAAATCCGCGTGCCACATATGCCGCCGCATTCCAGAAAGGCGCGGCTGTAGCGCATTGGTCCGCACTGCCCGTCAATCTGCAGATGTCGGATGTTTCGGGTGATGCCAAAGACAACGCGCGGATCATGTGCTGAAACAGACGAGAATTCCATCGGCACCAGCCGGACAAAAGCCCAAAGGAGCCCAGCACTCGCAACCCCGAAAGCGCATAGCACAAGTACAAGACGCTTCATTTGCGCCTCGCAGACGGGCCCTTGCGCAACGGGTTTGAGAAGCGAGCGTAGATGCGGGTTACGTATTTAAGGATATCTTCGGGCAGCCAGTATCGGGCGGGGCGGGCGTTGCGTTTGGTGGCGGCTACGGCAAGGGTCTCGGGGCGGGCGGCTTCAACGGGGCTTAACGCCTCGGGCTCGATCAGAGAGAACACCCCCTCACGCGCGACCACCGGATCAGGCTTGCGCCGCTCGGGGCTGCGGTCATCTGTGATCTCGAGTTTGAACATGGCGCGCTTCCAAATGCAGACGGGCCCGCAATATCCCATCTGGCAGGGATTGGGGCCGGTTTAAGTAAGATAATCCTTCAGCCCTGCCTGAAATACGGACAGGGCTGAAGGGGTACCCAGCCGCCCGTGTAATCGGGCGGCACTCGTTACAGACACTTTTGTGCCCCCGAGGCCGCGCAGTTGGGCTGCATGCCCGCGCGTGGCCCCGGGGCTAATGGATCAGGCCTGGATCGGATTGCGCCAGTCATCAGAGCCGGATGTGCCCGCGACCACATGATCCCACATGATCTTGCGGTAGGTCATCTTGACCTGCACAAGCTGGGTGTAATCCTTGGAGGTCATGTCCTTGCAATGTGGCATGTCGCAATTGATATCGACGATCAAAGCCTCTTCCAGCGCGGTGGTGAAGAAATGCACCTGCTCGGATGCCTGGGTGCGGTACCATTTCAGCTCGACCTTGGTGAGCAATTCGCCGGTGACCAGCGCGTTGTACAAAAGCGGCACCGATTTGTTCAGCGTGCAAGTAAAGGTAAAGGGCTGGTGGATGCGGGTGCCCGTGGGTGAGCCCGACTGCGGGTCGCGCGGTGTGATCACCGCATGTGAGAACGCCTGCACCATGATCTCGTCTTCATGGCCTGCTTGCCATTCATTGGTGATGGAATCAAATGTGGTCGCCCCTTGGGTGATCAGGCCCTGGGTTTCGCCTTCAATGGTCAGATACGCCGGCATTGGCATGGGAAGTCTCCTTATAAACACGCTACATCAGTCGCATCGCGGGTTTGGATGCACGCTGAGCCAAAACGGTCGTGCAGAAGTTTGAGCAAAATCAACAAAAATCTTCAAAAAAATGCACATCCTGTAAGCGGCTGTAATAAAACGATATTGCAAAACTTTCGACCGCTTGGTCGGGCGAAAATCCGCCCGATTTTGACCCCTCCGGGCGGATTTCCGCCCGCAGGTATTATGCTACCCCAAAAAACAGCCCAAAAAGGCGGTAGTTTAGCCATTGAACTATAGGGGGAATAGCACGAACACCGCTAGGTGATTCGAATCACCCCGAAAACCACCGATCATCACCCTGACTTGCAGCCTGCGCGCATAGCAACTGTCGCATCACGACGACCGAACATCCGCCTCGGTGTCCACATCACTCCAATCGATCGACACTTACAGCTTTGACACCCAACCGCGTGCCCGGCGCTGCAGGCCAGTGCCGCCACGACCGGCCGCTTTCATCAGATGCTGCAAGCGCAATGCCGCACTGCCGTCAGTCCGCTTTCCGCCCACCGCGTCGGTCATGCCGCAAGCGCGAAGGATTTCTGCGCAGGTGCAGCGAATGACCGGAAGGTCCGCACAGCTGCCGGTCGGACCGCGTTTCGCATGCTGCACCGCCGCAAGGCAGCTATGAGATACCGTATTGGGGCTCGGCACGAATCACGGCCGTTGTGAATTGAAATCCGAGGTTGATTGATGTGTCGTTGCCCTTGGCACGCTGGGCTGCGTGTCAACGGGGTCGTGCTGTGAAGCGCGCCCCAAGATATCCAATACGAAAGGGCAACGACATGGATTTGTATATCGGTTTAGACGTCTCTCTTGCAAGCACCGCGATTTGCGTGGTGTCCGCGCAGGGCAAGGTGGTGAAAGAAACGGCCGCGCCGAGCGAACCCGAAGATCTGGTGAGGGTCTTGCGTGGCCTGCCCGGGCGCGTCGTTGGGGTAGGGCTTGAAGCTGGGCCATTGTCGCAATGGCTGTATCAGCATTTGACCGAGGCTGGCTTTGCCACCGTTTTGATGGAAACTCGGCAGGTGAAGGGTGCGCTGAAGGCGATGCCGATCAAAACAGACCGGCGCGACGCCGAAGGGATTGCGCGGCTCTTGCAGATGGGGTGGTTCCGATCGGTTCATTGCAAATCCCTGTCGGCACAGGAAATGCGCGCGCTGCTGTCTTCGCGCAAGGCAATCCAGCAAGCGACCCTCTCGCTTGAGCTGTCGATCCGTGGAGTGCTGCGCAACTTCGGACTGAAGATGGGACAGGTGGCCAAGGGGCGGTTTGAACAGCGGGTGCTGGAGCTGGCCGAGGGCAATCCTATGCTGGAAGCTGCCGCGACCCCGATCCTGAGTGCGCGCCGTGCCCTGCGTCAGGAGCTGGCAGGGATGGAGAAGTTGCTGCGTGATCATGCCAAATCGGATCGCGTCTGCCGTCAGTTGATGACCATGCCAGGCGTTGGTTACCGCGTGGCTCTGACGGTCAAGGCAGCGATTGATGACCCTGAACGATTTCGATCTTCCAGAGACGTTGGTCCCTGGGTTGGCCTGACGCCACGCCGCGAGCAATCCGGTGAACGCGATATCATTGGCGAGATCTCACGGGCGGGCGATGCGGGGCTGCGCACGGCGCTTTATCAAGCGGCAACGGTGATGTTGCATAGCGGGCGCCCCAATTGGCTGAGTGCCTGGGCTTGGAATGTCGCCAAACGGCGCGGAAAGAAGCGCGCGACAGTTGCGCTGGCGCGTCGGATCGGGGTGGTTCTGCACCGCATGTGGCGAGACAACGCTGAATTTCGCTACACCCGCTCTGATGCTGTGGCGGCCACCACAGCATAGGCTGTGAAAAACCGCACCCCCATTCACATCAGAGTTCTGAAGCAAAAGGAGAGATAGGCCGCGCCTGACGGCGATGGCTCACCGAGGTCCCCAAGCCGGGACGCGGTTCCCGATGATGCCGACTGTGGGCTAGTCACCAGATAACCATCTGAGTGCGCCTAGGAGATAGGCACGCGGGAACCGTTCTTGGACTGGGTATAATGTAGCGGCCACAGCGCTGACTACGGATGGAAGCACATTCCGGTGCGGGATATTTCGGTGATGCTGATGCGCGCAAAACAAGGCCAAACACACAGCTTCTTCAAACTACAGGGGCGCCGCGGCTCCTATCCCCGGGGCGTTCACCGCTGCGATAGATGGATGTCTTCGCGCTGAACGCCCCTCGCCGTGGTTCTCCTGCAATGATCCCGATCCGCAGGATCGGCCAATCGATGACACCCTCGCAGCCAACAGCTCAGCCGGGGGCGAGACTTTTTGTGAAAATATCTCTTGATAACACCCGCCCCAATATGGAAGCATACAACGTCAGGTTGGACACATTTTCGAACCCACAGTCGGCGACTAAGCTTTCTTCAGTTATTGTCGCAGAAATATTCGGTGCGTCAGCTAGAACTTCGATCACCGTCCCACCGGCCCGCCACTCAATCTGTCGTACCCCCGGAGTACCAGCCGGAGACCCCAGGCTCAGCATGCCGCGTACACGCAACTCCACCACCCCAACCCACATTCCAGGGCCCAAAGGCATATTGACTATGTTGCGGCGAGAGGCTACAACTGCTGGCACCACCGACTGCTAGTTCCGGGAACGACGTCGCCCCCCACGGCGATGCATTCGCGCCGTTAGCGAACGCCGCCGCGGTACTCGGCGCCGACGCCATACAGACGGCCAACAAAATGCTGAGCTTCTGTGACAATGGGGCTTGCCATCCTCTCGGCGCTGCTTCTGACTCCCACCGGTCTTTCTTTGTAAACAACTTCATCTTTCAGTCCTCCTTTTGCCCATATGAGAAACCTTGTCTCATAGGCGCGCAGGCGGTCTGTGAGGTAGGTGGGGTTTCGCATGTCTGGGGTGAGTGTGATATAAGCGCGGTTCTTGTGCCATGCTGGCGCGGAATCCGCTATGATGTTACCGTCTGCAAAGACCCGCGCAGCCTGACGCTGACGGATCTTGCACTGCTCATAAAGCCGACGGGCCTTCTCGATATGCCGACGCAGGGTTTCAGCTGACAGGCTCAGGCCTGACAGGCTGAGCTGATAGCCAAGGAAGCTTACACCACCCGACATCGCCCCATGGCCCATCCGGCCGATCAGGGTCTTGTCGGGGTGCGATACCATCCCCACGGCGGCAAAATGGTGCTGGATGGTCGCGATTGCGCGACGCAGTGGCCAGCGATGGCGTGAGATGACGATGATGTCATCCATATAGCGCAGGTAGAACACATCCTTTTGCGCGGCCATCGCGCAATCGAGATCGTAAAGATAGAACGCCCCCAATACGGGGCTGGGCGCGCCGCCTGCGCGAAGCCCGCGCGGGGCATCAACAAAGTTGCCGCCGGTCTCGACACTCATGTTCAGGTATTGCCCCAAGAGGTTCAGACAGTTGCGATCGCGCGTGTGGCGTTCGACCTTGCCAAGGAGGATTTCGGCATCGACGGTCTCATAGAAAGACTTCACATCGGTGCGATAGACAAAAGGGGCCGGGCCATACTGATGCAGGGCCTGCGTTGCGGCGCGGACAGCCGCTTTCAAGCCGCCTGTTCCCTTGAGGTGATAGCAACGGGGAGAGCGAGGCAGGATCTTGGTGAGCCGCGCTGCGAGGGCTGCCAGTGTAGGTCGGTCGCCCGCGTCAAAGCGCAACGCCCCGCGCCGCGCGGCCCCGCGCGCAACGCTCAGCGGCCGAAGCCGCGGCAAACCTATTTGGTCCCACCGTTTCACATGTTTAGTCCTGCTCGACCGGAGGCCTCACCTCTTGCGGGCGGACACTCACCGGAATGAAGCTCTATACTACCATATTTTCTTGGGAGAATACCCCCCGGTCCCTACTGCGGGGGGGGGGGGGGGGGGGGCGGTTTATCCGCAATCTGTGGCGATACAGCCACAGCCCAGCACGCTATGCGGGTGTTGCGCAGACATCAGCACGCTTCGGTTGCGCAGCGCAGTCCTCCACGTCGGTGATGCCGCGACCGCGATGGTTTTTTTCGCGGGCGCAGCGAACGGCAGTTTTGTCCGCACAACTGCCGGTCGGACGGCGTTTCTCATGCTGCAACGCCGCAAGGCTGAAACGAGCCCATCAGCGGCATTCAGGCACACCGCAGCATGGAAGCTCCCTTTGCAGGTGCGGCACCATGTACGGCCCAAAAGCCGCCACTTACGGTGTCGTCGCGCCGCATTGCGGCTTCCCCAGACCAGCCACTCATGCTTGCTATAGCGAACATGACCGGGCAGTGTCGCTGATGCGGACAACGCTCACAAGGCATCCTGATCAAAGATCTGATGGTCCGCTACAACCTCGCAAAGGCAACTATTATCTCGGAACGAAAGAGACGCGAGCACCGATCTCAGCAGATAAACCGTCCGCAGAATCCTAAACGGGGTTTTCTGCGCTCAGCCCCACTCGACACCACAAGAAAGCGCGACGCGCACATCAGGGGCAGGTTGTGCCTTCGCCTGATGCATAGTGCCACGGGACGGAGCAGCCGGATTGGTCGAAGCCGAAAAACTCGGTATTTTCGTCACGGTTGGACATGAACCGGACAGGCTCGATTTCGACACCGATCCAGCCGTGCAGGCCTGTTGGCCGGTGGCACCAGCTGAACAGGTCGTCAACCTCGCGTGTTAAAAAGTCGCTGGCCTGTGCGGCGGCGATAATGCTGTCGCGTGTCAGGCAGGATGGGCCTTCGAGACTGGCAAGGAAGGCGGCGCGCGCTTCGTTGTGGGCGCTGTCGTTGAAGCTGGAAAAATCGAGGGTGTTGTTCATGAGGTATAACAAGTAGGCCACCATGGCGATGAGGATGCCAAGGGCGACAACTGTGAGCAGTTTCAGGATTCCTGACCAGCCTTTCATAGCAATACTGCGCTGGGGGCGGAAGGACATGGGAAACCTCGTGTCGAAACAACGTGGGCACATCAAAGGTAGCCGAGAGATCAAAGGTCAATAACAGGGGCCGAAAAATCGCCCAAAATCCCCCGTTTTGCCGCGACCTGCGACACATGGGCGTCACAGGGCATATGACCGCAAAGGATTTCAATTCACAACGGCCGTGATTCGTGCCGAGCCCCAATACGGCATCTCATGGACGAAGCCGCCCTGCGGCGGTGCAGCATGACCCGCCGACTCTTCGAGGTCGACCATCGACACACCCGGCCCAGAGCCGACCTTCAAGCCATAAGCGGCGGATGGTCGGTGCCAGTCCAAAGCCGTCATTCGGGACACGATCAGCGGCCCATCCCAAGTACCATGCAGACACGGCTGGTCCCGAGGTCGAACATTTTTCCCATACCAGCGGGGAAACCAAACTTAACAGCTGTGCCGTAGTCGTTGGACACTGCAGTAACTAGCCCTAAGTAGTTGAGAAAAGAGATAAAGTCGGATTCCGCGCCATTTAATCAATGTAAGAAATCTGCTCCCCTTTGAATAAACCTCGATCAATCAACTCCTGCCCGGCAGCTTTCGGCTTTAGAGAGAAGAAAAGGATACGCAAGTTCACTTCTGCACGAGAAAAACAAACATAAGCCAATTTTCGGGTTAGCTCGGCTTGACGCTCAGTCGGGTCGCCAGCGGTGCCAGGAGTAAGTGTTTTCCCAAAGTTGTAGGTATTCCAAGACGCTTCGATGTCGTCGATCATCACCAATACGTTCGGATACTCTTCGCCCTTAGAGCCATGCTGAGTACTGAAGGGGGAGTTTTCATCGAGGAATTCGGCATACGGGCCAATTTCGCTGCAATCCATTTTGAAGAATTCATCAGCCAGCCAGTCTCCCTTGTCGCGCTGATGGTCCTCATTCTCGGCATCGAAATCATCGCGCGTATCACGTCCTAGCTGCGAAGAAAGGCGATCCGAAATCGGTAACAAGCTGCTGTCTTCGCAATATTTGAGAATATCCTTGGTTGTCGTCCCGCCCCACAACTCAGCCAACTTTTGGGAAACCTCGTCGGCGCGACCGAGCATTTGCTTCAGAGATTTTCCCTTGTTGACGCCACCTGGAGAAAACGCGGGACTTGTTTGGCGCAAGACTTCAAGAACGCGTTTTGGGTCACCTCTGATCGAGGCCGATACAAGAGGATAAATTCCTTCGACAAAAGGCTTTAGAAGATAGTGCGTCCCATTTTCGTAGTCGGATTGCGATCGAGACGATGAGTAAACACCAGTAAAGAGTCTATGGAGCGTCGAGAAGTTCAGTCGCCTTGCTATCATTTGCCGTGCCAAGAACAGCTTCTTCACAGATGGGATGTCTTGCCATTTCCAATTTTCCAGCGCTTGGTGAAAAATGTCGGATACATGATCAAGCTGCTCTGGCGTGTATGTTCTTCTGTACCCCTCAGGATCGGGGGCCTGAGCAATAGTAATTTCAACACTCCCCGCGACATCCGCATTCTTACCTGCCGGGAATTGCTCAACATCGTCGCGAAACTTATTGAGGAGATTGATGACCGAGACCGAACAGCGAAAATTTTCTTGCTTTGCGATTGTCACTGAGCCTTCTGGTCCGGCAAAGTCTCCCGCGCGTTTGTCATAGATTTGCTGCATGGGATCGCCGAAATACCCTATGATCGGGAGACCTTCCCTAGCGCAAACAGAGTTCAGCGCAGCCATCACCTGCGGAAAAGTGTCTTGCGCTTCGTCTACGAAAATAAAAGGGTATTTAAAGCCAAGACCTTTTTGAAGGATCAGCTTCGTTGTGATTAAGTGCGAGGCGACATCTATGATGTCATCATGGTTGAGCACGCATTTCGAGTAGTCGCTTACCGTCGTCTCTTCATATTTTACAGGCGGATTATTCTCGACAAGCTCCGCGAGCTCCGCGCGTAAACGTTCAATTTTCTTCCGTGCAGCAACCGCCTTTTTCGAATTTCCTCCATTGTCGTCTAGTTGAGCCTTCTCGATATGGGCAGGAATAACGTGTTCGGCCAATGCCTCTCTTAGAGGAGTTTGAAACCTAGATACCTCACCCCAGAGAAACCCATGCAGGGTCGTAACTGTATAAAGTTCGTCAAATCCCAGACGTGAGGAAATCACATCCACAGCCCGATTGGTATAGGTTATACAAACTACGTTCTGGCCACGCTCTCGCAGCTGACGCCCTTGTGTTTCGCGAATTTTCTTGAGGGCCTCAATCAAGGACGTGGTCTTGCCAGAGCCAGCACCAGCTATCACCGCGAATGATGCCTCCTCACCGATGCACTGGGCAATTTGGATATCTGCTTCAGTTGGCTGGAGGTCAGGCATTTTGCTCTCCTGCAACCGGCTGATCGCCTACACGACCTTCGAGCCAGCGTAAGCCGACTGCGACGTATTCCGGAACTACCCAGGACGCATCATCATCGTCCGGCTCATGTGCCAAGACATCCATGGCAAACTCAGTCTTCTTAAACGTAGAGCTCTTTATCCGTTCCCATACCACCTGATGAAACTCTGTGGCGTCAGCAGGTATGTCCTTTCCGATCGACAACGCGCCACTAGAGAAAAGCCCATGATTCTCATAGACAAAAACTTCTTCAAGCGTCCTTCCATGGAAACCGTGAACAGCACCTCCGTATTCGATCTCGATCTTTTTCTGGTAAGAGACGAAGCGCATATTGTCTGCTTGGATATGATCAGCGTCAGCCTTAGCCGTTAAATCGGAGACAAGAGCGCTACCATCGAAGAAGTACTTTATGGAAGCGTTCGATGTCACGGCTCCTGCATCCGTTGCCTTACATCCTTTTCGGTTGTTATTCGGATCAACGGAGTCGATATCCGTGATGACCAAATACGGAATCCCTAAAAACTCCAAAAGCTTTGCAAATCGCATACTGTATGCGCCACCAACCTCAAGAATGGTGATGTACTTCGTGTTCAATCCGCCTGCTGCCAGATCGATCATCTTTGGCAACAGTAATTTCTCAACTGCCCCCTCGACCAAAATTGCAGCGTCGGCGAAGAACAGGTCACAATGCGTCAGCCGAAGAAACTTTTTCAGAAATGCCAGCGCCTCATCCACACTGACCTCAAGATCACCGACATTGATTGCGTCGGGTTGGAAATCTTTCAGACTTTTGACGATCGACCCTGGGTAGGTGTTCCCAGTGGCTTCATCATCCAACTCGACGCGGCGGAAGTAGCGAATTTTCGAGAAGTCGACCGCATCCAACACATGTGACGAATGGGTTGTGACAGTGAGTTGCGGACGCGGCTCCGCGTCGCCCGCACCTTGGGTAAGTACCTTCCACATTTGTTTGATAAAGGTTTGCTGCACTTGCGCATGCAGATGAACCTCGGGCTCTTCGATAAAGATCATCTGGCACAGCGGGCGATTTTCGTCGGTTGCAAGCCACTGCTTGTAAAAGTTGTCGATCTGAATGGCCATGAAGACCAGGTTTTTGAAACCAAGGCCATTATAGGCCTCGGGCAGCTCATGACTGGATGTAGCGTCTACATAGAAGAGCTCGGCACTACCACGCAGCGCAACTTCGGAGCTGAGCGTCGATACGATCTTCATCGCTCGATCATTGTGTGAGGGCAGTCCCAAGTCAGCAATGATGCCCATCAGGGGCTGAAAATGCTGATAATAGTGCGCCGTCAGATTCTGGTTGTTCTCTTCGATCACCGCGACTGCTTCCTCGGCGGCTTCGGCTTGCTCCAGATTCCGCTGGTAGTAGGCAGCAAATGCCTCCGAGAGCTTATTGCTGCGGGTGGCATTTTCGTCGTCGATGTTCCGCTGTGCATCGACGAAGTCGACACGAAGCAATGATCGAAGCGTCTTTCTCCCCTCGTTTGGATCAAGAGGCGTAGGGACAATGCCCGCACCGCTATTCTCAAGGGAGTAGTATCGGGTCTTGAAGTGCGCCTTAAGATTACCCTCTAGGGCAAGGAAGTCTACCAGCTTCCTCTTGCGTTGCCCGTCCTCTTGGACGGGGAATGCCTGATCATACTTGGTCCAAAGTTCGGCCGCATCCTCGACTTCCAAGGAGCATCGAATACCAATTTCCGTAAAGTCACCCGAGAGGTCAGTGGCTAACGCGAAAACTGTTCCAAACTCAATGGCGTCAGGGTCAATATGAAACCAAAGATCAAGCTGGATACTTGGGTGGGGGGTCGGAACAGCAGGGTCGTATGTATTGATCGCCGTCAGGGAGCAAAGCGAGAAATCGTGAATCTTGAAGTCACGGCTACTTAGAAAGCTCCTGATCGCGGCGGTGGCGGATGTCTTTCCGCTATTGTTCGGGCCTACGTAACCGCCCGATTTCTACCGCGGCCATTTATCCTTGACGCGTGCGATTATTTCGGGGTCATCGACGAAGTCTTCGAGGAATGCATGCCATGTATCCTGTGATATGCGCGCATCGCTGAGCATGTCTTTGAGCTCTTCGATACCATCGTCGGTTAAGGTCGTGATGGATTCGTCCGCTCCAGTGTGGACGCTGACGATCGCACCATAACTGAGGTTGTCATCATTCCAAATGACAGCCTCCAACATCTCGAGGTCCTCGCCGAGCATTTCCGCGACATATTCGAGGGTGCAGAGATTAGTCACGGTGGTCATCCTGCGGCTTCAGGTTTTTGGCTTCCAGTTCCAGGGCAGCAGTTCCCCAAGGCGGGGGTTCATATGATCATGGATGCGATCCAGAACATCTGCCAGATAGGCTTGTGGATCAAGACCGCTCATCTTTGCTGACTCGATAATGGTCATGGCACGCGCAAGAGTTTCGCCCCCAGCATCTGAGCCTGCGAATAACCAGTTCCGTCTCCCGACTCCGATCGGCCTGAGCGCCCGCTCAGCAGCATTGTTATCGATGGCCACGCGCCCGTCATCGAGAAACAGCGTAAGTGCCTTCCAGCGGCTCAGCCCATACCGGAACGCTTTGGCCAGATCGCTTTTGCCGGGGATGCGTGTTAATTGCTGCTCTGCCCAGACCCGGAAGGCCTCGACCTTGGGTTTGGTTTTTTCCTGGCGCACTGCTTTGCGTATGTCTGCGGGCTGACCGTTGATCTGGCGCTCGATATCATAAAGCGCGCCGATCCGGTCGAGCGCTTCGCGCGCGATTTCAGATTTCGTCACAATCCAAACATCATGGAAGTCGCGCCTCAGGTGGGCCCAACATGCAGCCTCTCGGAACTGGCTCTTGCCGTTGAGATCAGGAGCATAGAGCTTGGTATACCCTTTGTAGCCATCGGCCTGCAAAATGCCGCTGGATTTGGCGAGGTGGGTCAGGACATGCTCTTCTTTCCAGTCAGGGGCGAACTGGTAGACAGCCCCCGGCGGGGCTCCTCCCGCCCAAGGGCGCTGGTCGCGAACATAGGCCCACAGGCGGCCTTTTTTCACACCTTTTCCAAGCCCTCTGTCTCGTCGACTTCGATCAAGGACCCGGATAGGTGTATCATCTGCATGTAGCAGATCGCTGGCCATGATTGCGTCCTCGATCATCTTGATCAGTGGCGCCAGTGCTTTCATTGCCCCGCCGCACCAGTCGGCCATCGTTGTATCGGAAATATCTGCTCCCATCCGGGCGAAGATTTCATTGAGGCGATACAAAGTCAGCTGATCATCGTATTTCGAGACCAGGATGAATGCCAACAGGTTTGGGCCCGCCATGCTGCGCGGGATTGGTCTGCTGGGGGCGGGTGGCTGAACGATCTTCTCGCAGCACCGGCAAGATTTCTTGATGCGCGCGATTTCGATGATTTTCATCTGCGCTGCGATCATATCAAGCAACTCGCTGACATCCTCACCTACCACCCGCAGATTGCCACCGCAGTCGGGGCATGTGTCACCAGGATCAAGCTCACGGCGTTCGCGGGGGGTATCAGGCGACACTTTAGGACGACGGCGTTGCTTCTTTTCTGGCGCATCTGCTGTGGTATTACGCGCGTCTGCGTCCGTGTCAGCGTCCTCACTCTCATCTGGCGACGTGTCTTGTGCCTCGGCAACAGCGACATTCAGGTCTTCCAGCGCGAGTTCCAATTGTTCGATCTCACGCTCGATCTTTTCCGAGCTGGAACCGAACTTCTGTTTCTTCAGTTTGGCAATCCGGATGCGCAGGGCTTGAACGAGCAAGTCATGCGCGCGCAAGGTGGCCAGGATTTTCTGGTTCTCTGCCTGCAAAGAGGTGATCATCACCTTCAGAGCGGCCGGATCGTTGGGGAGAGAAATCGCTGCTTGGGACATGGAAATTTATACCATATCCCAAGCCTTATATCCACTAAAAACAAGCAATTACAGCAAGATAAATCATCCGACACGGGCTGGCGGCGCGCCCCAATCCGGCCTTCGCCACTCCATTCCTTCCCACAGCATGGCCAGCTGCGCAGAGGTCAAACGCGCGCTTCCGTCAGAGGCCGAAGGCCATGGGAAACGCCCCTTCGAGAGAACTTTATAATACAGACAAAATCCCTGTCCGTCCCAAAACAGCAGCTTTATCCTATCTCCCCGACGCCCACGGAATGCAAAGACTGCGCCGCTCGCAGGGCGCTGGCGTAGCACATCCTGTGCAATCGCCGACAGGCCGGCAATCCCCTTACGCATATCAGTGTAGCCGCAAGCCAGATAGACCCTAACCCCAGTGCCCGGACCAATCATGCCGCTTCCACCGCCTTTATCAGCCGGGTCAAGGCAGACGCATCGACATCTGTATCAATGCGCAAACTCCGGCCATTGCGCAGAACAACCTCAACCCGCCCGTCTTGCTCATCACTAACCGCACAAGGTCTCGATGCCTCAGGGTCCATTTCCAAAAACTCGACCGGCAAAAACACCGTTTCAGGGTCGTATGGCAAAAGGCCCTTCCTCTTCAGATCGTATCGCCAGCTATAGATCTGCTGCCGCGTCACATCATGACGCTGGGCAATCTGGGTCACTGTCGCCCCACCGACTCCAACTGACCGTACGATTGCCACCTTCTCCTCATCACTCCAACGTCGCCGCCGTTCAGCCCCAAGTATTTCTCCGCGCATCAATGCCTCCAATAAGGGACGTCGTTAACGACGTCGTTAAAGACATCTCATAACATCGCGAAGCGCCCAGAAGCAGGCGGTTCAAATCGGGTGGTTACGGGCCTACAAAGACGGTTTCTTTTTCTTCGAAATCAATCGCGACGTCTTTCAAACGCCGAAAGTTTCGTATGGAAATTTTCTTAAGGTACATATAGCGCCGCCTCTCTAACTCATCCCGACGATAACAACTTGAGGACTAGATGGAAGCGAGCCTTCGCCATTTGATTGCGTCTTGCAAGGAGATAATGCCGACGCTTCGATGCCTCCGCACTATCTAAGAGATTTGGATGACAGTCCGAAGCCGCTGAGTTGCTCAGGTCGCACCGGTGGTCAGATCCCTGCGATGCTCATTACGGCCTCACAACTTGCGGTAGGTGGTGCAACTCGGCAACGGACGCAGCTTACGCACTCCGGTCATTTATACACTGCCTAGCGAAGGTCGGCTCACCGCCCTCTGCGTCGGTCATGCCGCAACTGCGAAGGGGCATCAGGTGGATGGTGCGAACGGCAGAAGGGGCCCGAAATTAGCCCATCGCACCTCTCATAGCAGAGCCTTGTGTCAGGTTGAGAAGGCTACGTGTGGGTTGTAGTAGTCCCAGTCAGTCATTAGTCTGTTCAGGACAAAATCCGCACCAGCAAAATCAAAGGCTTGCAAGGCCAAAATCCGAGGGGGTTCAACTGGGACAGCGCGCGGCCATCTACGCCAGGGTTTCGACTTCTGATCAGTCCTGTGAACGGCAGGTCGCGGAACTGACCGCATTTGCAGAACGCGGCGGCTATGACGTGGTCGGCGTGTTCAAAGAAACGGCCTCCGGGGCCTCAGCTAATCGCGCCGCCCGCAATCAGATCCTCGATCTCGCGCAGGCCCGGCATATAGACGCCATTCTGGTCAGTGAGCTTTCCCGGTGGGGGCGGTCCACTCAGGATCTGCTCGATACCCTCAATCGGCTCGCAGGCTGGAAAGTCTCGGTCGTGGCTATGAACGGCATGACCTTCGAGCTTGACACACCCCATGGTCGGATGATGGCCACCATGCTGGCAGGGATCGCCCAGTTTGAGCGCGATCTTCTCAGCGAGCGTGTGAAATCCGGCCTTGCCGCAGCACGGGCGCGCGGAAAAAAACTTGGCCGACAGCCAGGACAACGACCCAAGTCTGACAAGCTCGCCCCGAAGGTTCTCCAGGCCATCGAAGACGGACGGTCATACCGATGGATCGCCCGCGATCTCGGCATTTCGAAAAACACCGTCTCCGATATCGTCAAGCGGCACCGTCAAAATGCCTTATGATATGATCCGGGCTGCTCGACCTTCTCTATATACCGAACCGCATTTATGCGAGAAAAGCTTGATAGCAATGAAGTCAGTGCTTACCGTGTGGGCATAGCCGGAGGACGTCATGGCCAGCATTACAATCAGGAATCTGGACGATTCGATCAAACGTCGTCTGCGCATCCGTGCGGCTGAACATGGGCGCTCCATGGAGGAAGAGGCGCGTGATATTCTGCGCCAGGTCGTGGGGGAGGGGAAGCCCGCACACAATCTGGCTGCTTCGATCCGCGCGCGCGTTGCCCCAATGGGCGGTGCTGATCTGGACCTGCCGCCGCGTGAGCCAATGCGAGAGCCACCTGCTTTTGATCGCCCCTTAAAATGATCATCATCGATACCAATGTCATATCTGAGCTGTTGCGCCCGGCTCCTGAACCCGCCGTTGAGGCATGGTTGGGCGCGCAGGACGGCCTCAGCATTTATCTGACCGCGATTTCCGAATCCGAGCTGCGCTACGGCGTGGCCATCATGGCGAATGGCAAGCGCCGCGATGGGCTGGCGAATGCGATTGACCGCATCCTGCGCGACGATATGGCCGTGCGCATCCTGCCTTTCGACAGTGCTGCTGCGCGTACTTATGCGGATATCGCTGCCAGCCGTCGCAGTGATGGCAAGCCGATCTCGCAGGCGGATTGTCAGATTGCCGCCATTGCGCGGGCTCATAACGCCCCGGTCGCCACCCGCAACACGCCTGACTTTGAAGGCTGTGGCATCGACCTGATCAACCCCTGGACTGCCGAATGAACGCCGTTGAAATCGAACAAGCCGTTTCCGAACTTGCCGAGCAGCCGTTTGATGCGGCCGAATTTCCCTATGCCTTTCTCACCGCCTTCGGCAACAAAGAGACCACAATAAAGCGTCTGCGCACGGGCGCGTCCAACAAGTCCGACATTGGCGGCATCCTTCAGACCAACAACATCCACCTGAAAACCTGCGCGCCGGGCGACATCGCGGCCACCCTCACTGCGCTGCGCGACAGCCCCGCCACCACCCGCGCCAAGGCGAAGTTCATCCTTGCCACCGATGGCATCGACCTTGAGGCCGAGGATATCACGAGCGGCGAAACCATCGCCTGCCGCTACACCGATTTCCCTGACCATTTCGGCTTCTTCCTGCCGCTCGCTGGTATCTCCACCGTCAAGCAGATCCGCGAAAGCGCCTTTGACATTCGCGCCACCAGCCGCCTCAACCGGCTTTATGTCGAGCTGATCAAGGACAACCCCGACTGGGGCAGCGCGGAAAAACGCCATGACATGAACCACTTCATGGCGCGGCTGATCTTCTGCTTCTTCGCCGAAGACACCGACATTTTCGTCAGCGACAACCTGTTCACCGCCACCATCGACCAGATGGCCAACCGCGACGGGTCGAACACGCACGAGGTCATTGGCGAAATCTTCAGGGCCATGAACACGGCCATCCCGAAACGGGCCGAGGCCAAGCTGCCCCGTTGGGCCGACACCTTTCCCTATGTCAACGGCGGGCTCTTCTCAGGCAGTACCGAGGTGCCGCGCTTTTCCAAGATCGCGCAGCGTTACCTGTCCCATATCGGCAGCCTCGACTGGACGCAGATCAACCCTGACATTTTTGGGTCCATGATCCAGGCCGTCGCGGACGAAGAGGAACGCTCGGTCCTCGGCATGCACTACACCTCGGTGCCGAACATCCTGAAGGTGCTGAACCCGCTCTTCCTCGATGATCTGCGCGCAGAGCTGGAGGTGGCGGGCGACAACGCGCGCAAACTCGCCAATCTGCGCGCGCGCATGGCCAAGATCCGCGTCTTCGATCCTGCCTGCGGGTCGGGCAACTTCCTTGTCATCGCCTACAAGGAAATGCGCGCGCTGGAATATGAGATCAACAAGCGCCGGGGCGAACCACAACGCCGCACCGATATTCCCCTGACCAACTATCGCGGGATCGAACTGCGGGATTTCTCGGCCGAGATTGCGCGGCTGGCGCTGATCATCGCGGAATATCAGTGCGACGTGCGCTATCGCGGCCAGAAAGAGGCGCTGGCCGAGTTCCTGCCGCTGGACGCGCAGAACTGGATCACCTGCGGCAACGCCCTGCGGCTGGACTGGCTGTCCATCTGCCCACCCACAGGGACGGGGGTCAAGTTTCAGGCTGATGACCTGTTCATGTCGCCGCTGGATCAGGCGCAGATCGACTTCGCGAACGAGGGGGGCGAGACCTATATCTGCGGGAACCCGCCTTATCAGGGTAGCGTAAATCAGACGCCTGAGCAGAAAGAAGATATGGCCCGCATCTTCGAACGATATTTGCCGACCTATAAAGACCTCGACTACGTCGCTAGCTGGTTGGTGCGCTCAGCAGAATTTGCCGAAATAACGAAGGCATCGGCTGCATTTGTTACAACGAACTCGATATGCCAAGGCGAGCAGGTCGGGATGCTCTGGCCAATCCTTTTCTCCAAAGGTCAAAGAATTTTCTTCGCCCACACGTCGTTTTTGTGGCGGAATAACGCTGCCAACAACGCGGGCGTTACCTGCATTGTGGTGGGCCTTTCTAATCACGAAGTGGGTGAGGTCAGGTTGTTCGACGGTGAGATCGTGAGGGCAGTGCAAAATATAGGTCCCTATTTGACGCCTTCCGACAACACAATCGTTAAGAAATCAAGCGTGCAAATCTCTGGGCTGCCAACCATGGTATCTGGGAACAAAGCGACGGATGGCGGAAATCTGATTCTCACCCGTGAAAGGCGTGACGAAATAGTTTCGCGTTCCCCCAATATTGGCGAAAAAATCAAGAGGCTTGAGGGTGCAAAGGAGTTCATTCGAGGAGATTCTCGCTGGTGCCTTTGGTTGGTTGATGGGGATATTATCGATGCGTTAAGTGATCCCGAGATCAGCAAGCGGATTGAGGCCGTCAGGAAGGTTCGTCTGGAAAGCCGGGGGAAACAGGCGAATGATGCCGCGTCCTTTCCGCATCGCTTTGTCTATGCGCCACATGTTCCCGGCAGATCGATTTTAATTCCTAGCGTGTCATCTGAGCGACGGGACTTCCTCCCATGCGGATACTTCGATGATCGCACGGTGATCGTTGCTCCCAATCTTGCAATGTATGGCGCCCCGATTTGGTGCCTTTCCCTTATAGCCTCGCGCCTACATCTGGTTTGGATCGCCACGGTCTGCGGCAAGCTGAAAACCGATTTCCGCTATTCAAACACCCTCGGCTGGAACACCTTCCCCGTCCCCAAACTGACCGAAAAGAACCGCGCCGACCTGACAGCGGCGGCCGAAGGCATCCTTCTGGCCCGCGAGGCGCATTTCCCCGCCACCATCGCCGACCTCTACGACCCCGAAAAAATGCCCGCCAACCTGCGTGCCGCCCATGACCACAACGACGAGGTGCTGGAACGCATCTACATCGGCCGCCGCTTCCGCAACGACACCGAGCGGCTGGAAAAACTGTTCGAGATGTACACGAAGATGACGACGAAGGTGGCTGACCTGGCCTGATCTGACATAGGGCGTAACGTTAACGCAAATACAGGCCACGTTTTGACATAAGGCTTGCCATTGCGCGGTGATCTGACATATGGATTTTCAAAACGGAGAAACTAGGGGCATTTCTGACATATGGACATCCGGGCATTTCAGGCGGGCCAGACAGAGGACCGCTTTCACTACAAGGCGTTCCTGCCCGCGACGGTCTGCCATGAATGGGTCATCGCTGATCCGGAACTGACTGACCTTCTGGGCCGCGCCGACCGTGCCCTGGGAGAGTTGAACGCGTTCGCGCAGCTTGTCCCCGACATCGACTTTTTCATCCGCATGTATGTGGCCAAGGAGGCCACCCAATCGAGCCGGATCGAGGGGACCCAGACGAATATCGAGGATGCGTTCAAGGATGCCGATGACCTCGACCCTGAAGAACGCGACGACTGGTCCGAGGTGCAGAATTACATCAACGCGGTGAACTTTGCGATTACGGCGCTGGACACTCTGCCGCTGTCTAACCGCCTGCTGCGCCAGACACATGAAATCCTGCTGACCGGCGTGCGTGGGGAGCACAAGCAACCGGGCGAATTCCGGCTCAGCCAGAACTGGATTGGTGTCAGCCTGAAAAACGCGACCTTTATCCCGCCGCATCATGACCATGTGCCTGACCTGATGAGCGACCTCGAAAAATTCTTGCATGCCGAGGATCTGTTCGTTCACCCGCTGATCCGCATCGCCATCGGCCATTACCAATTCGAGACAATCCACCCGTTTCTGGATGGCAACGGGCGGCTGGGGCGGTTGATGATTTCACTCTATCTGGCGTCCACAGGATTGTTGGAGAAACCGGCCCTTTACCTGTCCGATTATTTCGAACGCAACAAGACCGCATATATCGACCACTTGATGGCAGTTCGTCACGGCAACCATATGCGCAACTGGCTGATCTTTTTCCTGCACGGGGTAGAGGAAACAGCGCGCGCCTCTGCAGGCGTGTTTCGCGCTATCCTGGCGATGAAGGCCCGGATCGAGCGTGATGTGCTGCCAAGATTCAGTGCGCGGCGTCAGGACAATGCCCATGCGCTGATGCGTCACCTCTATGCGCGCCCGGTTGTCGACGTGAACATGGCCGCCAAGATTATCGACGCCACAACGAACACGGCGTCTGCCTTGATTTCGGATTTGGTGGTGCATGGTGTGTTGGTGGAGGTGACTGGTCAACGCCGCAACCGGCTGTTCGTTTTTAATGAATACGTAGAACTGTTCCGAAGGTAGGCTGATGAATAAATCCGTACCTTCAGTTTCCGTCAAATACGCCGCCAATGGCAGCTCGAACAAGTCCAACGAGCTTGATATGCGGGCAATGCAGAACGCAGCGCAGGCGTCACGGGTAATCCGCGCGACACTGGTTGCTGGCCTGATCCGGCCAGCTGATGCGGACCGCCCCCGTGCTGGATATGTACCCGCATGGGGATGACATGGAAAACATTTGATCGGGTTTTGATTGCGCAGACGCAGACGAGAGGGCGCGATTTGGAAAGTAATGATAAATCAAACCGTTACGTCGGCCATGGTGCGGCATTATTATTTGATTGGGTTTTGAGAGCCCGCCCTCAAGCGAGGGGTTCCAGGCCCATCAGAAAGAAAACAACATGACAAAGAGTGTCCCCTCCGTCTCCGTCAAATACGCCGCAAACGGCAGCTCGACCAAGTCGAACGAGTTGGGCATGCGCGCGATGCAAGAGCGCGCTTTTGAAAAACGCGGCGAGCAATACCTGCTGATTAAGTCGCCTCCCGCCTCGGGCAAATCGCGCGCGCTGATGTTCATCGCGCTCGACAAGCTGCACAATCAGGGCCTGCGTCAGGCCATCGTCGTGGTGCCGGAGAAGTCCATTGGGTCCAGCTTCAACGACGAGCCGCTGAGCAAACATGGCTTCTGGGCCGATTGGGAGGTGAAGCCGCAATGGAACCTGTGCAACGCCCCCGGTGGCGACGATGGCAAAGTCGGTGCTGTGGGCAAGTTCCTGGCCAGCGACGACAAGGTGCTGGTCTGCACCCACGCGACCTTTCGTTTCGCCGTCGACAAGTTCGGGATCGAGGTCTTTGATGATCGTCTGATCGCGGTGGACGAGTTCCATCACGTCTCGGCCAATCCCGACAACAAGCTGGGCACGCATCTGGGCGCGCTGGTCGCACGCGACAAGGTGCATCTGGTGGCAATGACCGGATCCTATTTCCGCGGCGATGCCGAGGCAGTCCTGTCGCCCGAGGACGAGGCGAAGTTCGATACCGTCACCTACACCTACTATGAGCAGCTGAACGGCTACAAGTACCTCAAGACGCTCGATATCGGGTATTTCTTCTATTCCGGGTCCTATGCGGATGACATCCTCAAGGTGCTGGACCCGTCCGAGAAGACCATCCTGCACATCCCGAATGTGAACTCGCGCGAAAGCACGAAGGACAAGCACCGCGAGGTCGAGCACATCATTGATGCCCTGGGCGATTGGCAGGGGACGGACCCCGCCACCGGGTTTCAGCTGGTCAAGACGCCGGAGGGGCGTGTGCTGCGCATCGCCGATCTGGTGGATGATGAACCGGCCAAGCGGGACAAGGTTTCCGCCGCGCTGAAGGACCCCGCGCAGAAGAACGCCCGCGACCATGTCGACATCATCATTGCCCTGGGGATGGCGAAGGAAGGGTTCGACTGGATCTGGTGCGAACACGCCCTGACGGTCGGCTATCGCGCCAGCCTGACCGAGATCGTGCAGATCATCGGCCGCGCCACCCGCGATGCCGAGGGCAAAACGCGCGCGCGCTTCACCAACCTGATCGCCGAGCCTGACGCCGCGGCTGAGGCGGTGACGGAAGCCGTGAACGATACGCTGAAGGCGATCGCCGCCAGCCTGCTGATGGAGCAGGTGCTGGCCCCGCGTTTCAACTTCACGCCCAAGACTGTGAAATGTGGCCCTGTCGAAGGGTTCGATTACGGCGCGGGCGGCTATGATCCGGGCAAGGAGAACGTCGGCTTCAACGAGGCCAGCGGGCAGTTCCAGATCGAGATCAAGGGGCTGGTCGAACCCAAGAGCAAGGAGGCCAAGCGCATCTGCCAGGAAGACCTGAACGAAGTGATCACAGCCTTCGTTCAGGACAAGACCACAATCGAGCGCGGGCTGTTTGATGAAGAACTGGTCCCCGAAGAACTGACCCAAGTGCGCATGGGCAAGATCGTCGCCGCGCGGTTTCCCGAACTGGACACCGAGGATCAGGAGGCCGTGCGCCAACATGCCGTGGCCGCGCTGAACCTGACCCAGAAGGCCAAGGAAATCGCGCTGACAGGCGGTGAGGATGGCGAGGTATCCGCCAACACAGCACTGATCGACGGCGTGCGTAAATTCGCTATGGATGTGCGCGAGCTGGATATTGATCTGATCGACCGGATCAACCCGTTCGGGGAAGCCTATGCGATCCTGGCCAAAACCATGAGCGAGGAAAGCCTGAGGCAAGTCGCTGCGGTGATTACTGCGAAGAAAATTCAGCTCACCCCGGAAGAGGCGCGCGCGCTGGCCAAACGAGCGGCGGCATTCAAGCAGGAACGCGGGCGATTGCCGTCGATCACATCGGCTGACCCATGGGAGAAGAAAATGGCTGAAGGGGTGGCCTACCTTATCCGCATGAAACAGGAGGCCGCCAATGGCTAACGGGTTCACGGAAGACGACGATGCGCTGCTGGCCGAGCTGGGCGTTGAGGTCGAAACGAAAAAGCAAGTTTCCCGCACCCCGCGCGAAGAGCGGATCATCGCAGGCTTCGAAGAAATTCAGCGTTTTGTCGATGAGCACGGCCGCCGTCCGCAGCATGGCGAGGATCGCGACATCTTCGAGCGCCTGTATGCAGTCCGCCTTGACCGGATTGCCGAGTTACAGGAATGCCGCGACCTGATTGAGCCTATGGATCATCAGGGACTGCTGAGTGGCACGCCACTGGCGCTGCCGGGTGATGCCGAGGAGATGGATGACGACGCGCTTCTGGACGCGCTCGGGATCGAGGTTGAAGCGCCAGCGATCACAGAACTGAAACATGTCCGATCGACGACAGAGAAAAAGGCCGCGGAAGAGATCGCGAGCCGTGATCGATGTGAAGATTTTGCGCGCTTCAAGCCTCTGTTCGAGCAGGTGCAGAAGGAACTTGACACCGGCTTGCGCGAGGCACGGAAATTCGAGCTGAAATCGGAAATCGAGCCCGGCCGTTTCTTCATCGTGGGTGGGCAGAAAGCCTATGTCGCCGAAATGGGGGAAATGAAGCTCACGGATCATGGGCGCACGGATGCGCGGCTGCGGGTGGTTTTCGACAACGGGACCGAAAGCAATATGCTGATGCGATCGCTGCAGCGTGCCCTGAACGCAGATGGCGACGCCGGGCGGCGCATATCCGAGCCGCATGCCGGGCCATTGTTCTCTGATCGGACGATGGACGGAGATGAGGCCAGTGGTACTATCTATGTGCTGCGCAGCAAATCCGATCACCCACGGGTGGCCGAGAACCGCGATCTGGTTCACAAGATCGGTGTGACCAACATGAGCGTGGAAAAGCGCATTGCAGGGGCACAGCTGCAGCCGACATTCCTGATGGCCAATGTCGAGATTGTCGCCACCTATGAGCTGTACAACATCAACCGCACCCGCCTTGAAAAACTGATCCATCGCATCTTTGAACCAGCACGGCTCGATATAGAGATTTTGGACCGCTTCGGGCGGCCTGTGGCCCCGAAGGAATGGTTTCTGGTACCGCTCTTCGCGATCAACGATGCTGTCGAGAAAATCAAGGACGGTACGATTGCCGGTTTCGTCTACGACCCCACTCAGGCGAAATTCATCCGTCGATCAGACAAGGGCGGTGGCGATTAAGTTCACTACGACAATCTCGGCCTAAACATTTGTTTGTCATGACATGTGCGGACACGCCTGACTGTTTCACCCCGAAATGGGTGTCTGCTGTGTACCAGTTGGTTTTGGCTGTTCAGCGATCACCCAGCTGATCACTATCCGAAGTATCACCGAGGTGTCTTCCTCTATTTTCGGCCATCATTCGCTGCCACGCGGCGGTATCTTCAGAATATAGTTTGAGGTCATCGTAATTTTCCCAATGAGGCGGTGCAGGAATGTCCTCCGGATGAAATTGATACCGTGTGGTTATCCGGACGGCATCACGAATGACTTCTGGATGCGTATGTGGCATTCCTCGCCAATCGGTCTTAAAAATGAAGCGCGCCACTTCTATTCGAGTGTTCATGCTCATATCGGGATACTTCAAATTCAAAAAACCCATGATGGAAAAAAATTCATCGACGATTTTACCAAAGGCTTCGGGCTTGGTGCTGCTTGCGCGCCCAAGTAGAATTTCATTCAAATCTCCACCTGTCAAAATTGCGAACTTCACGAGCGCATGAGATGGTACGGGCCTGATGCCTTTTTCATAGTCACTGTAAGTTCTCGCCGTTACCTCCATCATCGACGCGGCGTCTTTCATTTTCAATTTATGACGCATACGAAACGCACGGAGGTTTTCGTTTGCCCCTCTCCTTGGCGAATACGTTTGCACCATGAACTCTCGACCTTGCCGCTGCGCCTCTTCTTCCTCCGCCTGCGCAATTTCTTTGGGAGAACCGCTTTGCGGCAGGCGAAATCCAGACATACTTACCTCCTGATCGAAAGAAGCGGAAGATACTTTCCGATTATTTGACTTATTGCAGAGCCTTGTTGCATACAACATGCAGATGGCAATAATTGCAGAAAAGATACGGATGCTGCAAGAAATGTCAGATTTGTTTAAAAGTGGTCAAACGCCGGAAGCATGGAGTGAGGAGCTCAGCGTACATGGTGTTCATGTTTCGCCCCGGCTGATTCGAACGAAGGCTCGTGAAACAGGCCACTTCCATAAGTTGGGGCGCTTGATGCTGCTAACTCCTGCTCAAATGGAGCGCCTGCTCGAAAGCACTTCGGGCGAACGGGAAATAACAAAGCGGAATCTACCATGATCAAAGCGGTACGCATTCCCTTGGATTGGGGCGCAGCCTTGCGCAGGGCAGATGCAGCACGGTATTGTGGGCACTCGCCCGGGCATTTCGACAAGCTGGTGAGAAGTGGCATCTACCCGCCCGGCCGTAATGCTGATGGCGTCGCGGTGTGGCTGCGGTGGGAGTTGGATTCCGCCCTTGCCGATCTGCCCACGATTGGAGGGCAGGTGTGGAATGAGGGAAATAGCTGTGATGAGGCGTTCGGTTGCTAACGAGGATGAGACATCTTAACCCATCCGGCCGTTTTGCGAGCGGGAATGTACGGTATTACTATCGTCCCAAGGGGCAAAAGGGGATTCGTATGCCTGACCGCCCCCCGGACCACCCTGATTTCCTTGCGGCCTACGCAGCGGCTGCCGGTAGCACAAGACCGGTACGCGCAAAGGCAGACTCCGGCAGTCTGGCGTTGGCGGTAGAGGGGTACCTGAAATCGGATGTTTTTCTGGTCGGTCTGAAGGAAGGCACACGATCCGCCAGACGACCGATGTTGGATGAAATTCGCGAGCGATACGGGCATGGCCGGGTGATCGACCTTCGGACCAAGCATATCGAAGCTGACCTGATGCGGTTCACGGGGCATGCTCGGAATAACCACCTGAAAGCATGGCGGGGTTTCGGGAAGTGGCTCGCTGTTACATACAAAATCGCGGATCCGACCACAGGCGCCAGGAAAGCGCCCGTCGCGCAGTCAGATGGTCATCCTCCGTGGTCAGAAACCGAGGTCGAGACTTTCCGAGCATATTGGCCGATCGACACGCCGGAACGTCTGGCATTCGAGGTAATCTTCTGGACTGGGGCGCGTATTTCGGATGCAGTTCGGTTAGGGCACGGCAACGTGGACCGAGACGGATGGATTGTGTTCCGTCAGCAAAAAACCGGCGGTGAAGTAGCAATCCCCTTCAATCGTACGCTACCGGACTTCGCAGAATGCATGAAAGAGGATCTCGGCTACCTCCATGCGGCACTGAACGCTCGGAAAGACAAGCACATGACATGGATGACGACCGCACACGGTAAATCCCGAAGCGTGAAGGCCGCAGGCCAGTGGTTTGCAGCCAAAGCTAGATCTGCGGGTGTCTGTGGCCGCTCGGCGCATGGTCTGCGAAAAAGCCGCGCGCGGGCGCTTGCCGAAGCCGAAGGAACCTCGGCTCAAATTGGTGCCTGGACGGGACATGAAAGCCTGTCAGAGATCGAACGATACATTCGCAACTTCAACAAGCGGAAGGTGCTCAGCAGCACGAAAACGGAACAAAAAGTTCCAACTCAACTGGCCAAAGTTCCAAATCTTCAATAAATCAAAGGAAAAACAAATGCTTAATAAGGTGGTGGCGATCCCGGGAGGAATCGAACCCCCAACCTGCCGATTAGAAGTCGGCTGCTCTATCCAGTTGAGCTACGGGACCGGCATGTTCGTTTAAGTGCGAACCCTGCAGGAATGCAACTGCCAAGCTGCGGTAAGATACAAAAAAGCTCCCGACATCGCGGGAGCTTTCAAAGTCGTCAGACCGCAATATCAGGCGGCTGTTGCTGCTTTGCCAAGCTCGCGCTTGATCTTCAGCGCATTCGCCGACAGTTCGTCGTCCTTGGCGCGTGCAAGATAAGCGTCGAGGCCACCGCGATGGTCTACCGAGCGCAGTGCAGCGGAAGATACCCGCAGCTTGAAGCTCCGACCCAGAGCTTCAGATTGCAGCGACACGTCCTGCAGGTTTGGCAGAAAGCGGCGGCGGGATTTGTTATTGGCGTGGCTTACATTGTTGCCCGTCATCGGGCCTTTTCCGGTCAATTCGCAGCGGCGCGACATGGGTTCATCCTCGTCTTGAAAGGGTTTGCCGACATAAAACATCCCGGCAACCACAAAGCAAAAGGGCACTGCTGCGCAGCGCCTCGAAACTCGTCACGCGCTATTAGGGGGTATCTTGCGCAAGGTCAAGCGATTCCGTCGAACCATCCGGCGTCATTTCGGGCCAGAGTTGCGCGACAAGCGCGGCGGCTGCTTTGGTGGGGGTCGTCTGACCGGCTTCAACATCCTGCAGCAAGCTTGTTGCAAGGGCGCGGGCCGAGGGCGCTTCCAGCCGTGCCAGCAAGGTTTGACGGATTTCTTCATGAAACCAGTGCCGCGCCTGTGCGACGCGGCGTGTTTGCCAATGGCCCGTCTCGCGCCGCCATTCGATCAGGTCACGAATCTCCGACCACGCCTTGTCCAGTCCTGATTGCTCCAGCGCAGAGACGGTCATCGCCTTTGGAAACCCGTCCGGGTCTTGCGGGCGGCGGCGCAGCAGGCGCAAGGCCCCTGCATAATCGGCGCAGGTCCGTGTTGCTGTTGCTTTCAGGTCGCCATCGGCCTTGTTGACGATGATGATGTCGGCCACTTCCATGATCCCGCGTTTGACGCCTTGCAACTCATCCCCGCCAGCGGGTGCCAGCAGCAGCAGAAATACATCCGACAGTTCCGCAACCACGGTTTCCGATTGCCCTACGCCCACTGTCTCGATCAGCACCACATCGAAACCGGCGGCTTCGCATAGGGCCACCGCTTCGCGCGTGCGGCGTGCCACACCGCCAAGATGGGTTTGGCTGGGGCTGGGGCGAATAAAGGCTTTTGGGTGGCGGGTCAGGTATTCCATGCGGGTCTTGTCGCCAAGGATTGAGCCGCCTGTGCGCGCACTGGACGGATCGACCGCCAGCACCGCCACGCGCAAGTCCTGTTCGGCCAGCATCAGGCCAAAGCTTTCGATAAAGGTGGATTTGCCGACACCGGGCGTGCCTGACAGGCCGATGCGGATAGCCTCGCGCCCCGACCCTGCAAGCTGTTCAAGCAGGGCTGCCGCTGCCTCGCGGTGGTCGGGCCGTGTGCTTTCGACCAGCGTGATTGCACGGGCAAGGGCGCGCCGATCGCCCGAAAGCACCCCGTCTGCCAAGGCTGAATGATCCATGCTGCCCCTCATCTTTCGCGTTGTTCTGTTTGGCCTGTCGCGCGGGCAAATGTCCAGCCCTCTGGCGCTGCTCATACGGGCAAGGCGGCGGCTTGTTTCAGTTGTTCCATAACGATCTGGCTGTGCACGCGCGCGACTGCGGGGTGGGGCAGCAAACGGTCATGGATCAGGGTGTTCAGCGCGGACAAATCTGCGCACCAGACGCGCAGCAGATAATCAGCCTCGCCTGTCAGGGTCCATGCGTTGATCACCTGTGGCATGGCGGCCAGCAACCGCTTGAAGCTTTTGGCCCCGTCTGGCGTATGTGTGCCCATCTGGACCTGAACAAAGGCCTGCACCCCAAGGCCGATCTGGGCAGGGTCAAGGCGCGCGCGGTAGCTGGTGATCGTGCCTTGCGCTTCCAGTCGCTGGCGCCTGCGTGCGGCCTGACTGGGCGACAGGTGCACGCGCGCGCCCAACGCCTCGGAGGTCAGCATTGCATTCTCCTGCACGGCTGCAAGGATTTCCCGGTCTTTTTGGTCAAGCATGCGTGTTTCCCGCGACAATCTTCGACATTTTGATAAATCATAGCATGCAGGCGTGTTCTGTGTCGATCTTTGCGCAACCCTCGCATGTGCTGCGCGATATGATCTGCGAAAGAGTCACGTTAACAGGAGATCATCATGGGTCCGTTTCCCCACGCCGCCCCGCGCGCCAGCATCAGCCCCGAGAATCCCGCAGGCACAGACGGGTTTGAGTTTGTCGAATTCGCACACCCCGACCCTGAAACGCTGCGCGCGCAGTTCCGGGCGATGGGCTACACCCGCACGGCCCGCCACCGGCGGCAGGATATCGAGCTGTGGCAGCAGGGCGACATCACCTATGTGCTGAACAATGACAACGACAGCCATGCGATGGGGTTCGCCGCCGAGCATGGTCCTTGTGCGTCCGCGATGGGCTGGCGCGTGGTGGATGCAAAACATGCTTTCGATCACGCGGTTGCCCTTGGGGCCAAGCCGTATTCCGGGCCGGGCAAGGTGCTGGATGTGCCCGCAATCATCGGCATTGGCGGATCACTGATCTATTTCATCGAAGAATATGGCGAGGCGCATCCTTACGCCGAATTTGACTGGCTTTGTGCGCCCAAGCCAAAGGGGGTTGGGTTCTACTATCTCGATCATCTGACGCACAATGTGTTCAAGGGAAACATGGACACATGGTTTGAGTTTTACAGCCGCCTGTTCAATTTCCGCGAAATTCGGTTCTTTGACATTGCGGGCAAGTTCACGGGTCTGTTCAGCCGCGCGCTGACCTCTCCTTGTGGGCGGATCAGGATTCCGATCAATGAAGACCGGGGTGAAACGGGACAGATTGTCGAATACCTCAAGCGTTATAACGGCGAGGGGATTCAGCATATCGCGGTCGGCACCGAAGATATCTATGCGGCAACCGATGCAATCGCCGAGCGTGGGATCAAATTCATGCCCAAACCCCCAATGGCCTATTATGATCTGAGCCATGAGCGCGTGACCGGCCACACAGAACCGGTTGAGCTGATGGCCAAGCACGGCATCCTGATTGATGGTGAAGGGGTCGTAGACGGGGGCGAGACAAAGATCCTGCTGCAAATCTTCTCGAAAACCATGGTGGGACCGATCTTCTTCGAGTTCATCCAGCGCAAAGGCGATGACGGCTTTGGCGAAGGGAACTTCAAGGCGCTGTTCGAATCCATCGAGGCGGATCAGATCGCGCGCGGGGTGTTGAAAACGGGCTGACCGGCGCAGGCAGGCCGCGCGCGCCACGGTCGCGCGGTCAAGGCCGCGCATGTGATAAACAGAATTGACCGATCGGTCGGTTTATGCAAATCTTCCTCTCGATCTGGGAGGAGAGATTGTCATGACATCACCCGCGACGGTGATCGCGCACCTGCAAGGCGGGGTTCTGGAGCTGACCCTGAACCGCCCCGAAAAGCTCAATTCATTCAATGCTGACATGCACGGTGCCCTGCGCGCAGGGCTTGACCGTGCGGCGCAAGACAGCGCAGTGCGCGCGGTCTTGCTCACAGGTTCCGGGCGCGCGTTCAGTGCCGGGCAGGATCTGGGGGATCGTGATCCGCGCAAGGGGGGGCCAAAACCTGATCTTGGTCAGACGATTGGTGAATTCTACGCCCCGCTTATCCGGTCCATTCGTGCCGTGGACAAGCCCGTGATTGCAGCGGTGAACGGGGTGGCAGCGGGGGCGGGTGCCAATATTGCGCTGGCCTGCGACATTGTGCTGGCCGCGCAATCGGCGCGCTTCATTCAGGCCTTTGCCAAGCTGGGGCTGGTGCCCGATGCGGGCGGAAGCTGGGCACTGACGCGGCTTTTGGGCGAAGCACGCGCCAAGGCGCTGGCCCTGACAGCCGAACCGCTATCCGCACAGCAGGCCGCCGATTGGGGGCTGATCTGGAAAGCGCTGCCAGATGACACCCTGATGGAAGAGGCGCGCGCGCTGGCGCAGCGTCTGGCCGAAGGGCCGACCTTTGGCTATGGGCTGACGAAACAGGCCATTCATGCGGCCAGCGTCAACAGCCTTGATGACCAGCTTGATCTTGAACAGGATTTTCAGCGCCGCGCAGGGTTCTCTGCGGATTACGCCGAAGGTGTCACCGCTTTTCTTGAAAAACGACAGCCAAGGTTTCAGGGCAAATGACCAATCCCGATACAATAACCCCGCAAGAACTGGCCGACGCCTGTGCAAAAGCCATGTGGAACGATGACAGCGCCAGTCAGAACTTGGGCATGTCACTGGACCATGTCGCACCGGGGGTGGCGACCCTGTCCATGACCATCACCGACCAGATGACCAACGGGCATGGCATGTGCCACGGCGGCTATATCTTTACGCTGGCTGATTCAGCTTTTGCCTTTGCGTGTAACACCTACAACCAGCGTGTGGTCGCGCAGCATTGCGCTGTTACTTACCTGAGCCCGGTCGAGACGGGCGCGCGGCTGCAAGCCCATGCGCGCGAGGTTTCGCGCAGGGGGCGGTCGGGGATTTATGATGTGCGCGTGACGGATGGGTCTGGCGCGGTCATTGCCGAATTTCGTGGGCATTCGCGTGTCATCAAGGGCACGCATCTGACGGAGGAATAAGCTATGGAAGACCTGTCCCCGAAACCCGGTGATCTGGAACCGATCGAGACGGCCTCGCGCGATGAAATCAGCGCCCTGCAACTGGAGCGGCTGAAATGGTCGCTGCGCCATGCCTATGAGGGGTCCAGTTTTTACCGCAAGCGGTTCGACGATCATGGCGTGCATCCCGATGATCTGCACACATTGGCTGATCTGGCCAAATTCCCCTTCACTGTGAAAACCGACCTGCGCGATACCTACCCGTTTGGCATGTTCGCAGTCCCGCGCGAGGAATTGGTGCGGGTACATGCGTCATCCGGCACAACCGGCAAGCCCACTGTCGTGGGCTACACCCGCCGCGACATTGACACATGGGCCGATCTGGTCGCCCGCTCGATCCGCGCAAGCGGGGGGCGCAAGGGCGACATCGTGCATATCGCCTATGGCTACGGTCTGTTCACGGGCGGCTTGGGCGCGCATTACGGGGCGGAGCGGCTGGGGTGCACGGTCGTGCCTGTGTCGGGCGGCATGACCGAACGGCAGGTCACGCTGATCAATGACTTCAAGCCCCGCATCATCATGGTGACACCATCCTATATGCTGTCGATCCTTGACGGGTTTCAGCGCGCAGGCATTGACCCGCGTGAGTCGTCGCTTGCCGTGGGCATATTCGGGGCAGAGCCTTGGACAAATTCCATGCGCCACGAGATCGAGCAGGCGTTTGATATGCACGCGGTGGATATTTATGGCCTGTCCGAGGTGATGGGGCCGGGGGTGGCCAATGAATGCGTGGAAAGCAAGGATGGGCTGCATCTGTGGGAAGATCATTTCTACCCCGAGATCATCAACCCTGAAACCGGCGAAGTGCTGCCCGATGGCGAAATGGGCGAGTTGGTCTTTACCACGCTGACCAAGGAAGGGCTGCCCATCGTGCGCTACCGCACGCGCGACCTGACACGGCTGTTGCCCGGCACCGCGCGCTCCATGCGCCGGATCGAAAAGATCACCGGGCGGTCTGACGACATGATCATTCTGCGGGGCGTCAATATTTTCCCCACGCAGGTGGAAGAGCAAATTCTGAAATGCGCGGGGCTTGCTCCGCATTTCCAGATTGAACTGACGCGCACAGGGCGGATGGATGACATGACTGTGCATTGCGAGGCGACACTCCGCGCTGCGGAAGGGGGGGCGCGCGCGGCGTCGGGGCAGGAGTTGTCGCACCATATCAAAAGCACATTGGGGGTCACAGCCAAGGTGCTGGTGCATACGCCCGGCAGCGCGCCCCGATCCGAAGGCAAGGCCAAGCGCGTGGTCGATAACCGACCCAAGGAGGGGTGAAATGGCCCGCTCGCGCGCCCATGATTTCGAGGAAAAGCAACGCAGCATTCTGCGCAGCGCGGCGGCTGTGTTTGCCGAAGTGGGCATGGACAAGGCGTCGATGTCACAGATCGCAGCGCGCGCGGATGTGTCCAAAGCGCTGCTGTATCACTACTATCCGGGCCGTGATGCGCTGATCTTCGATATTCTGCGCACCAATCTGACCGAATTGGACGAGGCTATTGCCGCCGCAGATCAGCCCGACGCCCTGCCGCGCGCGCGCCTGCGCGCACTGGTTCACGCGGTGTTGGAGCAATACCGCGATGCGGATGATTATCACAAGGTCCAGTTGAACGGCACGCAAACCCTGCCGCAAGGCCAGCGCGACGAGATCATGGCGATAGAGCGCCGGATCGTGCGACGCTTTGCCGTCGTGATCCGTCAGATCAACCCCGATCTGGAGGCCGAGCGCCCCATATTGATGCCTGTCACCATGTCGATTTTCGGCATGATGAACTGGGTTTATATGTGGTTCAAGGAGGGCGGCCCTGTCAGCCGCGCGGATTACGCGGATCTGGCGACCGATATCTTGTTGGGCGGGATTGAGGGGTTGCGCTAGGCCGCAGGCCGTGAACGCAAAACGCCCGCCGGTAGGGGCGGGCGCAAATTCTTTGCAAGATGCGTGCAGGCCTTAGCGGCGGATGCCCAGCTTGCCGATCAGGTCACGGTAGCGACCCTCATCCTTGCTGCGCAGATAATCCAGCAATTTGCGGCGCGTGGCCACAAGTGTCAGAAGCCCACGGCGAGAGTGGTTGTCTTTTTTGTGGGTCTTGAAATGCTCGGTCAGGTTCGAGATGCGCTTGGTCAGCACGGCGACCTGAACTTCGGGTGAACCTGTATCGCCTTCGGTGCGTGCAAATTCACTGATCAGGCGGTTCTTGTCTTCGACGGTAATCGACATCGGGGTCTCCTTGGTCTGAGGGTTAAGGCGCAAGCCGGGATGTCGTCCAGCAGGGCCGATGGAGGGCAGCCTTTCGGTGCAAGGGGGCAGATAGACCAGAATCGCGCGCTTGGAAAGCCCCTGTTTTGCCCAGCACTTGTTAACCATTCTTACAGTTTGCACCGCTGAATCGTGCAATTTCGCTTCGTTGGGGCATGCAACGAGGGCATAGTCACAGGTGGGGTATTGCAGCGGGAATCGGGCCGCGTGTGCAAAGGTTGGGTGTGATGTGGATGTTCTTTGGCTTGCTTGCCGCCGTTGCGGGGGCTTCGATGGCGGATTTTCTGGTATCGTCAAAATCTGACTCGGATCAGGATGAGGATCGCTTGGGCGGATCAGAGGGCGAATCCTCGGGCACGCACCAAGGCCAGACATCCGGCCTGTCACAGATGATGGCCTTTGAGGATGACGCGTCGACCATCACGCCGCAAGTGGATCGCGCGTTGTATATGGGCTTGTTCGATGATCTGGATGAACGCATCCACAGCAGCGATTTGTATCCGCCGGTACCTGGACAGCCCGACCTGCCTGAACCGCAAGATAATGAACTGTCCCCGACGCCCCAGTATGAGCGCACGCCGGATATGGGGCTGTTCGATCATCTGGATGAGCGCATCCATAGCAGCGACCTGTATCCACCCGCGCAGCCACCGCAGCCCGCCCTTCTGGAAGGGGGGCCGCAGGATGACCGCCTGACAGGGACTGTGGCCGATGACACTTTGCTGGGTGGCGGCGGGAATGACACGCTTATCGGTGCTGGCGGCAACAATCTCTTGCAAGTGGACAGTGGGGCCAATCACCTGATCGGCGGCGAAGGGAATGACGTTCTGCGCGGCGGCAGTGGCAATGACACGCTGGAAGGGGGTGGGGCAATGACCTTCTTTTCGCGGGTGGGGGCGATAATGTTCTGATGGGCGGCGCGGGGGATGACACGCTTGTGGGTGCCGCGCTGGATGACAGCGGGCAGGATCGCAGTGGCGCGAATTTCCTCAATGGCGGTGCGGGCGATGATCTGCTGATTGCAGGGCAGGGGGACACGCTCAGCGGGGGCGAAGGGGCCGATCAGTTCGCGCTGGGCGATTGGCTGGCCGGTGGCGCGCCTGCCCTGATCGTCGATTACAGCCCAGAGGTGGATCAGATCGTGTTACATTACGACCCTGACCGGCTGACCCAGCCAGAGGTGAGCGTGACCTTCGACGCAACCCAGCCGGATACGGCTGATATCCGCGTGAACGGGCAGATTATCGCGCATGTCGCAAACGCATCCGGCTTGACTGCGGATGCGATTGCGGTGGTTGCAGGGTATCCTGAAGCGATTGCCGCAGAATAAGGCACCTGGCTATGCGACGGACACGACTTCAACCGCAAAGGTCAGGTCTTTGCCCGCCAGCGGATGGTTTGCGTCCAGCGTGACGCTTTCGTCGGTCACTTCGGCCACGACAACCGGGATTGCGTTGCCCTCGGGTGTTTGCATTTGCAGCATTGTGCCGGGGTCCAGCGGGATATTCTCGGGGATCTGGTCGCGTGGTACATCCTGACGGGCCTGGGGCTGGTATTCGCCGTAAGCTTCCGCACTTGGGATGGTGACAGTTTTCTGTTCGCCCACGGTCATGCCGTCAATCGCGCGGTCCAGCCCCGGAATGATTGCGCCTGAACCGACCTGAAATTCCAGCGGCTCGCGCCCTTCGGAGCTGTCGAAAACGGAACCATCTTCAAGAGTGCCTGTATAGTGAAATCGAACTGTGGTGCCGGCTGTCGCCTGCGTCATGAGATATCCTTCCAATAAGGGGTGGGGTGAGTTGGCAGAGGCGCGCAAGCTCGCACGGTGCTCTGTGGCAGTACCCTAAGCATGCCAAGTCACGACAAGCTTGTAAACCCGATGCACGGGACATGACCTTGACGGGGGCGTGCCCTGCCTGCATACCCGCGCCCGGAAACCGGAGTGCCCCCATGACAACCCCGAACGCCCCCCCAGAGAAACGCAATTTCTACGGTCGCATCAAGGGCAAGACCCTGAAGCCCGCCCAAAGGCGCTATCTGGACGAGGATCTGCATGCCCTGCGCCCTGTCGGTGTCAGCCCAGAGGAGAACCCCGCGCGCACAGTGCTGGACCCGCACAGCTTTTTCGGCGATGCGCGCCCGCTCTGGCTGGAAGTGGGTTTTGGCGGCGGCGAGCATCTGGTGCACCAATGCGGGCTGAACCCGCAAACTGGCTTTCTTGGATGCGAGCTGTATATCAACGGTGTCGCCATGCTGCTGGGCAAGATTCGCAGCGCGCAGGTTGATAATTTGCGCATTTACCCTTGGGATGTGCGCGATTTGTTCGATGTGTTGCCCGATCAATGTCTGGAGCGGGCCTTTTTGCTGTATCCAGACCCGTGGCCCAAAGCGCGCCATCACCGCCGCCGGTTTGTCACACCTGAATATCTGGACCCGTTGGCGCGCGTCTTGCAGCCCGGTGCGATTTTCCGGGTGGCAACCGATATTCCTGATTACGTCCGCCAGACGATGGAAGAGGTGCCGCCCGCTGGCTTTGACTGCCTGACGCCCACACCTGCGGATTGGCAAACCCCGTGGGATGACTGGCTGTCCACAAGATACGAGCAAAAGGCGCTCCGCGAAGGGCGCACGCCGCATTACCTGACCTTCCGGCGGAATGAACAGCCAGCGCGCTGATCTGTCCCATGCGGGATGACAGACAGGCCTTGCCCGAATCGCACAAGAACAAATATAGAACATTTGATCTGTGTTAAGGGGCAATCATGTCAGAGATTGGCGCGCAAGGTTACGCCGAGCTGTGCGTGACCTCGAATTTTACCTTTCTGACCGGGGCGTCGCACCCTGAGGAGTTGGTCGCAAGAGCGGCTGAACTGGGGCTGGCCGCGATTGCGCTGACAGATCGCAATTCGCTGGCCGGTGTGGTGCGCGCGCATGTGGCGCTGCGCGAATTGGGTCGCGCGCAGGCCGAGGCTTTGTCCATCCGCTCGCACCGGCAGACCGACGCGTCCAGCCGCCAGACCGAGACGGGCGTGGCCCTGTCCGTGCCGGACGGCCCTTTGCCGCGCCTGATCGTGGGCGCGCGGTTGGTGTTGCGTGACAGTGCAGTTGAATGGCTGGCGCTGCCGCTGTGCCGTGCAGGCTATGCCCGCCTGTCGCGGCTACTCAGCCTTGGCAAACGGCGCGCCCCCAAGGGCGCATGTCATCTGGACCACGCGGATTTTCTGGAAACCGCCCATGACATGGCCCTGATCGCGCTGCCCCCGGAGGGGCGGGACGCAGAAGCGGATGCCCAGATACGCCAGATCGCCCAGCGCTACCCCGGCAATTGTTATCTGGGGGCCGTGCCGCGCTATGACGGGTGCGATGCTGAACGCCTTGCGGCCTATGCGCATCGGGCGGCGGCGCTTGCGGTGCCGATGGTCGCATTGGGCGATGTGCTGATGCATGCCTCACGGCGGCGCAAGCTGGCCGATGTGCTGACCTGTATGCGGACGGGGTGCGATATTGACAGTCTTGGCGCGCGCGCCCTGCCCAATGCCGAAGCGCGCCTGAAATCCGGCCCCGAAATGGCCCGCATCTTTGCGCGCTATCCCGCAGCGCTGCGCCGCACGCTGGAAATCGCGGATCGTTGTGCCTTCAGTCTGGATGAGTTGTCTTATGAATACCCTGACGAAGTGACCAATGGCGAAGCCGCGCAGGCGCGGTTGGAACGGCTGGTGCAAGAGGGGCTGTGGCGGCGTTTTCCCGATGGCACGCCCCCCGACACCGCAGGCAAGGTCACCAAAGAGCTGCGCATCATCAAGGCCTTGGGCTTTGCCGCCTATTTCCTGACTGTGCATGACATTGTGGCCTTTGCGCGCGGGCGCGGCATTTTATGTCAAGGGCGCGGGTCGGCGGCCAATTCGGTGATCTGCTATGTGCTGGGCATTACCGAAGTGCCCCCTGACACGATTTCGATGGTGTTCGAGCGGTTCATGTCCGAAGCGCGCGGAGAGCCGCCTGATATTGATGTCGATTTCGAGCATGAACGCCGTGAGGAGGTGATTCAGCATATCTATAAGCGCTATGGCCGCGACTGCGCGGGGCTGACCGCAACGGTTATCCATTTCCGGTCGCGCGCCGCTGTGCGCGAGGTGGGCAAGGTGATGGGGCTGTCGGCAGATGTGGTGTCGGCGCTGGCGTCATCGTCGATGGGCTGGCGTTCTGGCCCGCCTGCGCCGGAGCGGCTGCGCGAATTGGGGCTGGATGCGTCAGAGCCGCGTCTGGCGCAAACCATGGCGCTGATCGCGGATATTATCGGATTTCCACGTCACCTGAGCCAGCATGTCGGCGGGTTTGTCATCACCAAGGGGCGGCTGGATGAGCTGTGCCCGATTGAGAACGCCGCGATGGAGGGGCGCACGGTTATTGAATGGGACAAGGATGACATCAATGCGCTGGGCATTCTGAAGGTTGATGTGCTGTCGCTTGGGATGCTGACCTGCATCCGCAAATGCTTCGATCTGGTCGCCCAGACTGGCGGGTCGCGCTACACGCTTGAAAACCTGCCGCGCGAAGACAGCACCACCTATGACATGCTGTGCCGCGCCGATGCGATTGGCGTGTTTCAGGTGGAATCCCGCGCGCAGATGAATTTCCTGCCGCGCATGCGCCCGCGCTGCATGTATGATCTGGTGATCGAGGTGGCGATTGTGCGCCCCGGCCCCATTCAGGGCGGCATGGTGCACCCCTATATCCGCCGCCGTCAGGGGAAAGAGGCGGTGCATCTGCCCAGCCCGGAGTTGCGCGGCGTGTTGGAGCGCACCCTTGGCGTGCCGCTGTTTCAGGAACAGGCCATGCAGATTGCCGTTGTCGCCGCAGGCTTCACGCCTGAAGAAGCGGACAGGCTGCGCCGCAGCCTTGCCACCTTCAAGCGCATGGGCACGATTGGCAGTTTTCGGGACCGGTTTCTGAAGGGCATGTTGGAGCGCGGCTATGCGCCCGATTTCGCCGAAGCCTGCTTTGCGCAGATCGAGGGGTTTGGCGAATATGGCTTCCCCGAATCTCACGCGGCCAGTTTTGCGCTGCTGGTCTATGCCTCGGCGTGGTTGAAGCGGCACCATCCGGCGGCCTTTGCCTGTGCGCTTCTCAATAGCCAGCCAATGGGGTTTTATGCGCCCGCCCAGATCGTGCGCGATGCGCGCGAGCATGGGGTCGAGGTGCGGCCCGTCTCGGCCAATCAGTCGCATTGGGACTGCACGCTGGAACGCCGCGCGGATGGCCGACTTGCCTTGCGGCTGGGCTTTCGGCAGGTGCGCGGAATGGGGCAGGACGATGCAGACTGGATCGTGGCCGCGCGCGGCAATGGCTACCCGGATGCCGAAAGCCTGTGGCGGCGGGCAGGGGTGGTCCCCGGCACCCTGACGCGGCTGGCCGAAGCTGACGCGCTGGCCTGTATGGGGTTGGCGCGACGCGAAGCGCTTTGGGCCGTGCGCGCGTTGCGTGCGCCCAAACCCCTGCCCTTGTTTGACGCAGGCATGGACGGCGAAGGGATCGTCGAGGGCCCCGTCACCCTGCCCGCGCTGTCATTGGGCGAAGCTGTGGTCGAAGACTATCTGTCGCTGCGCCTGAGCTTGCGCGCCCACCCGATGGAGTTGGTGCGCCCAAGCCTGCCAGGATTGACCCCGCATCACGAACTGATGCAGGCGCGCGGGCGGGTTTCGGTCTGTGGGCTGGTCATCACACGCCAGCGTCCCGGCACAGCCTCGGGGGTGATTTTCATTACATTGGAGGATGAAACCGGCGTCAGCAATGTGGTGGTCTGGCCGAAAATCTATGAGCAATTTCGCCGCGCGGTCCTTGGGGGGCGGTTGCTGCGGGTGACAGGCCGCGTGCAGCGAGAGGGGGTTGTGATCCATGTGATTGCAGAAAAGGTCGAGGATTGCTCGGCCCTGCTGGGCGACATGGGGCGCGGGGTAATCGACCCGACATCCGGGCGCGGCGATGAGGCGCGCCGACCGGTACCGACCCGCCAGCCCCAATCCGTGCGCCACCCGCGCGAACAGGCAAAACAGCTTTTCCCCAGCCGCGATTTTCACTGAGAGGTCAGTCACAGATTCAGCGTCAATGCCCCGCCGCGATAAGCGCCCGAGACCAGATAGCCCGGCTTGCTCACATCCGGGAATTGCGCCGCCCAGTCGCGGAAGCGGTCATTGGTGACAACGCGCGCGTCATGATCCTGTGCAAATTGCAAGATGAACCTATCAGCGGGCACGCCCTTGCTGACCACCAACACATAGTCGGGCGAAAGCCCAAGCTGCTGCGCCATTTCCCTGTGGTTGCGGTAGCGCCCTTCCAGTTTGTAGCCTGCATTCGCGTCAAATACGACACCGGGCTGGTAACCTTGTTGACTGAGATGCGTCAGCACCTCGCGCACAGGCTCAAGGCTGGGTTGGCCGTTATTCCAGTGCATGACATTGGACCCATCCAGCAAGATCGAAGGGGCCGTGGCCCGCGCGCGCCTGCGCCACAGCGCCTGCACGGTCAGGAACAGTGCAGCGGCACCTGTTATCAGGCCAAGAAAAAGCGCATCCGTATAACCGGGAACCCCAACTTCGACAGTTATTTGGGAAATTTGTGGTCCTGACCATGGGGCGTCCCAATAAAATCAGAGGGTTGAGTTGCGGCAAGGGTGATTATTCTGGTTTCGCTGTTGTGGCAATTTGCTTTCATAACCGCTATTGATAGTTGGCTATATGCACAATATTGTTGCGGCATGTATGCAAAGATCACCAAATCAGGCGGTCGCCAGTATGTTCAGTTGGTCGAAGGCTATCGTACCGAGACCGGCAAGGTTCGGCATCGCGTTGTCGCAAACCTCGGCCGGCTTGAAGAGCTCAGCCCACAAAAGCTGGACCCACTGATCAATGGCTTGAACCGCGTGCTCGGGCGCACCGAGAACACTGCGTTTGCGGTGGAGGTCGAAAGCGCCAAAGCTTACGGGAACGTCTTTGCCCTTCATGAACTCTGGAAAGACCTTGGATTTGATCGCGCCCTCAGCCGTGCGCTGCGCTCGGGGCGGCGTGAGATCAAGGCAGAGGCACTCGTGCGCGCCATGGTGTTCAACCGGTTGTGCAATCCGGCAAGCAAACTGGGCTGCCTGCGATGGCTGGATACGGTGGCCATGCCAGATATGCCCGCCAAGGTCACGCATCAGCATCTTTTGCGCGCGATGGATGCGCTGATGGATCATGCCGAAACAGTTGAGCAGGAACTGGCACGTCAGATCCGTCCCTTGGTTGATCAGCAGTTGGAAATTGTCTTCTATGACCTGACCACGGTGCGCATTCATGGCGAAGCCCGGCTTGAAGATGATGTTCGCGCCTTTGGTATGAACAAGGAAACGGGCGGGATTGCGCGCCAGTTCGTGCTGGGCGTGGTGCAGACCGCCGACGGGCTGCCACTCATGCACACCGTGCATCCGGGGAATGTCGCCGAGACCAAGACCCTGCAGGGCATGCTGCAAACGGTCCTGCAGCGATTTCCTATCCAGCGCATCATTCTGGTGGCTGATCGTGGCCTGCTCAGCTTGGACAACATCCATCATCTGACCGACATGGCCGACAAGGACGGACGCAAGCTGGAATTCATCCTGGCCGTGCCTGCGCGCCGCTACAGTGAACTGATGGAAACCTTTCGAAGCTTCGACTTCAGCGAGGGCGATGGATTACGAGAAGCCAGCTTTGAAGGGCACCGCCTGATTGTTGCGCATGATGCTGCACGCGCGCGAGAACAGGGCGAGACGCGCCGCGCGCGGATTGATGAGTTGGAGGCCATGGGCAACGCCATGGTTGCCAAGCTTGACCGGCAAGATGAAGGCAAGAGCGCAAAGGGGCGGCGCGCATCAGACCGGGGGGCCTATAGCCGGTTTGTTCGTGCCATTGCCGATGCCGAGCTCACCAGATTCATCAAAGCAGATTTCACCGCAGACCGGTTCAGTTGGGAAGTCGATGAAGACGCCATCGCCCGCGCGGCCCTGTTTGATGGCAAGCTCGTCCTGCTGACCAATGTCCCGGACATCTCACCAGCCGACGCGATTGCGCGCTACAAGGCGTTGGCCGATATCGATATCGACCAGACATTTCGACTCTCAAGTGATAAGTTTAAGTTGTTCTGCGCTTTGCCGGGGCGGCAGGCGCCTCAGGTGGGGCGGGCTCGCGCGGATCGCTTTAAGATCCTCGATCATTGTCGCGTCAGCAGTCACCAGCTTCACCGGTTTGCGGTCATGTTTAACCAGGCGGCTGCTTAGGCGGCCGTTGGCGACCCAATAATACAGGGTCGCTTGAGGCATGCCGATGGCTTCGGCTAATTCTCGGATTGTCCACTCGTCGGGTTCGCGCACAATCATCGCTGAGGCGCTGGGTTTTTTGCGCTGTGGTTTGGCGATGCCCGCCGCAACCAGGCGGTGGCGGACCATTTCGGGGGTATAGGTGTTACGACGCTTGGGGGGGACAAAGCCTTCTTCGTTGAGAATATTGGCAATGCAGCGGCTACTGTGGCCAGCTTCGTAGAGTTCCTTCATGCGCGCAATCAGTGCCGGATAGCTGCTGAGCGCGGTGATCCGCGCGACAGGACGGATCACCTTGTGCATCGTTTGATTGCCGCCATGCCAATGACACGTGACCTCCACATGCTCGGTGTCATCAACCATCTTGATGATAACCCTTTCGAGCAGCAGCCGTACAATTTCCTGTCGTTCTCTTTGTGTGGTTGTTGCCGCCTGCCAAAGCGCGGGGAGATCTTGGGTAAGGGTACGGATCGCCTCCAGTTCAGTGCGGCTCGGTGCTTGCAGACGTTCGCGCTGGAAGCGGTCATAATCAACCATGAGGCGCGCTTGGCTCGCCAGCGCCTCTTCCCAACTCTTCTCGAGACTACGCGCAACCAGTCGGTTCTCTGGCTCGACGCTGGCATAACTCCGCCGGGCGCGATCAACCTCGAATTGGGCGCGCTCAAGACGCTGCTGCCATTGACGATCGAGAGATTTGCGTTCCGCTTCAAGGTCGCTGGCGACCGCAAGACTGATCTCGAGCGCGGCTGGTTCCAGCGATCGCAGGATAGCGCGCGACACAGCCTCATCAACCGGGGCCGCTTTAAGCGACTGACAGATTGGTTCTGCGTAGGCCATGTGCATGCCATTGCAGATGTAGCGCGCGACTTGACCATTGTTGTTATAGGTTGGCTGCATCCTCAAGCCGCACGCGCCACAAATCACCATGCCCGATAGCAAAGCGCTTCCAGCCCGGACCGGCCCCTGCGCGCTCGGCAGGTTGGCCCTAATCTGCGCTTGGATGCTCTCGAATTGCTCCAAGCTGATATAGGCCGGCAACCGGTCTGGCAGAAACACCTCGACATTGTCCGGCGCCTTCACGCAGCGCCCGGTTCCAGGACGCCCCGGCTTCTGGCGCCGCCTGTCGACGGGCCGCGCACCCCAGGCATACACACCGGCATAAATAGGATTGTTGAACAGGTTATGCAGCGTGGCTCGGCTTGGGCGGCGCCACTCAAGATCACCCTTGGTCGGGCCATCTTTCCTGCGTATCGGCATCTGTATATTGTGCTCGTTCAGATACCGCAGCACACCTCCAACCGACCGCAGCCGCTCAAACAAATCAAAGATAAGACGGATGACGCCCTGGGCCTGTTCATCAGGTTCGAAGATGACCTCCCCCGACGGGCGCGCTACATAACCCGCTGGCAAACTCTTTGCGAGTTCGCCGCGCCGGGCCTTCGCACGTCGCCCCTCCAGCATTCTTGCCTTGATAATATGCAGTTCGGCCTCGCTCATTGTCCCCTTTAAGCCTAACAGGAGCCTATCGTTGAAATTCGATGGGTCGTAAACGCCATCGGCATCCGCAATCAATGTATCGAATAGGGAGCAAATCTCCAACAACTGGTGCCAGTCCCGGCACGAGCGCGCAAGCCGTGACATCTCGACCCCAAGGACCAATCCGACACGACCCAGTCCGACTTCTGCTACCAGCCGCTGAAAGCCAAGCCGTCCCTCGATCGAGGCGCCCGAGCGTCCCAGATCATCGTCGACCACGACGATCGCTTCCCGCGGCCAGCCAAGTGCGAAAGCCCGGTCAACCAGAGCGTATTGCAGCCGTGTCGATTCCTGATTGCGCTCAACCTGCTGCAGCGTTGATTGGCGAATATAAACGATCGCTTGGCGATCGCGATGCTGTCCGCAGACTTTCTCGGGTAAACTCTGGGCGCGCGGGACCATGATCGATTCTGACGTCATCATCGCTCTCCTTGGTCTCGATCGCGCTGCGGATCTGGCGCAGCGCCATCCGCCCCAACAGTGCGATGGCCTCCTGCCGTCGATCCAACGGCAGCATCTGAAATTCTGGAACTGACGGTACTTCGCTCATCGCGTGATCCCATCCAGCGTGCGAGCGCGCGAAGCGCTTCAAATCCGATTCTGGGGGGATCATCATGCTCTGTCAAGTTATAAGAGGCAGGCTCTATGGTATATCGAGCGGGGCTTTCGCGTCCTGAAATCTGACATCGAGATCGCGCCAGTTCATCACAGATTGCCCGACCGTATCCGCGCCCATGCGCTGATCTGCTTTTTGGCGCTGGTGCTCTACCGTGTCATGCGCATGCGGCTCAAAGCCAAAGGACACTCCACCAGCCCACGCATGGCGCTCGACCTGCTTGCCACGCTTCAGCAACATATCACACGCATTGGACCAACCACTCAGAAAGGGATCACCCGCACGCAGCCTGAACAACTCGACCTCTTTGATGCACTCGGCTTGAACAAGCCGTCCTGAGCGCCCGGTTGTGGCAAAAACCACAATCTCGACTCAATAAAATCAATCACTTATCGTCTTAACTGTCGAAGTTGGGGGGAACGACCACGCCAACTGCGCAGATCATTGCGGAAAGCGCCAATAATATCAGTGGAATGCGCATCTATCCCTCGATCGTTCATTCGCAAAGTATCACCCTGACCCCATCGGGTGTGGTGCCATTTTGGTAATAGGTATTTCCGGCAAGACTATGGCGTTTTGCGTGATTGGCCGGAAACTTTCCCCCAAACCCCGCAGCGCTGCCTTGTCACAAAAAGACCCCGGCGCATGCCGGGGTCAGGGAGCTTGGAATGGCAGCGCAGCGCTTTAATGCACCAGCTTCATGCGCGGGGCGTCATCGTCACCCACAGTCTGATCGCCGACAATCAGGCCATCGGCCCCGGCGGTCACGGTGACGTTTGCGCCGTCCAGAACTGTGCCCGAAAGCAGCATCTGTGCCAGCGGGTCTTGCAGGTAGCGCTGGATCACCCGTTTCAGGGGGCGTGCGCCATAGACCGGGTCATAGCCCTTGTCGGCCATCCATGTGCGGGCGGCATCGTCCATTTCCAGCGTGATCTTGCGCGCCAGCAGCCGCTTGAGCAGCCGCGCCATCTGGATATCGACAATCGCATCCATATCCTTGCGCGACAGCCGGTCGAAGATCACCGTTTCATCCAGCCGGTTCAGGAATTCAGGCCGGAAATGGGCGCGTACGGCGTCCATCACCTCGGCCTTGACCGATGCGCGGTCCGCACCTTCGGCCATCTGGCCCAGCGCTTGAGAACCAAGGTTCGAGGTCAGGATGATCAGCGTTTGCTTGAAATCCACGCGCCGACCGTGGCTATCGGTCAACTGCCCGTCATCAAGCACCTGCAACAGTACGTTGAACACCTCTGGGTGGGCCTTCTCAACTTCGTCGAACAGCACCACCTGATAAGGGCGGCGGCGCACGGCTTCGGTCAGAACCCCGCCTTCTTCATAGCCGACATAGCCCGGAGGGGCCCCGATCAGACGCGCGACCGAGTGCTTTTCCATGAATTCCGACATGTCGATGCGCACCATCGCCTGATCGTCGTCAAACAGATATTGCGCCACCGCCTTGGTCAGTTCGGTTTTGCCCACACCTGTTGGGCCAAGGAACAGGAAACTGCCAAGGGGGCGGTTTTCATCGTTCAGCCCCGCGCGGGCACGGCGCACGGCATTGGCGACTGCGTGAATTGCCTCATCCTGACCGACCACGCGCTTGTGCAGTTCGTCTTCCATGCGCAACAGCTTCTCGCGCTCGCCTTCCAGCATTTTCGAGGTGGGAATGCCGGTCCAGCGTTCCACCACTTCGGCGATCTGCTCTGGCCGGACGGCGTCCGCGACCAGTTTCTGGGCCTCGCGCGTTTCGGCCTCGGCCAGTTTGCGCTCCAGTTCCGGGATCTCGCCATATTGCAGACGGCCTGCATTGGCGAAATCGCCTTGCCGCTTGGCGGTTTCCAGATCAATGCGCGCACGGTCCAGCTCTTCCTTGATCTGGCGGGCGGCTTCCAGCTTGTCGCGCTCGGACTGCCATGAGGTTGTCATTTCAGCGCTGCGCTGCATCAGCTCGGACAGTTCCTTTTCCAGTGTGGTCAGGCGGTCCTTACTGGCGGCGTCATCTTCCTTGCGCAGGGCCTCAGCCTCGATCTGCTTTTGCAAGATGTCGCGGTCCAGCGCGTCCAGTTCCTCTGGCTTGCTGTCCACTTCCATGCGCAGACGGCTTGCCGCTTCGTCCATCAGGTCGATGGCCTTGTCGGGCAAAAACCGGTCCGTGATATAGCGGTGCGACAGCGTTGCTGCCGCCACAAGGGCCGTGTCGGAAATGCGCACGCCGTGGTGCAATTCGTATTTCTCCTTGATCCCGCGCAGGATCGAGATGGTATCTTCAACGGTCGGTTCTTCGACCATCACAGGCTGGAAACGCCGTGCAAGGGCTGCGTCCTTTTCGACATGTTTGCGGTATTCATCCAGCGTGGTGGCCCCGACGCAGTGCAATTCACCGCGTGCCAATGCGGGCTTGATCAGGTTCGCGGCATCCATCGCACCCTCGGATTTGCCCGCGCCCACAAGGGTGTGCATCTCGTCAATGAACAGGATGATCTCGCCATCGGCAGATGTGACTTCGGACAGGATGGCTTTCAGCCGTTCCTCAAACTCGCCCCGATATTTCGCACCAGCAATCAGCGCGCCCATATCCAGCGCCATCAGCTTCTTGTCGCGCAAGGATTCGGGCACATCGCCATTGATGATGCGCAGCGCAAGGCCTTCGGCAATGGCCGTCTTGCCCACGCCCGGCTCGCCAATCAGCACCGGGTTGTTTTTGGTGCGGCGTGACAACACCTGCATCGCACGGCGGATTTCCTCATCGCGGCCAATGATCGGGTCGATTTTGCCTTCGCGGGCGGCCTCTGTCAGGTCGCGGGCATATTTCTTGAGCGCGTCATACCCTTCTTCCGCCGAGGCACTGTCGGCAGTGCGCCCTTTGCGCAGGTCGTTGATCGCGGCGTTCAGGTTTTGCGCGGTCACGGCCCCTGCATCCAGCGCGGCCTTGGCGTCAGATTTCACCAGCGCCAGCGCTGTCAGCAGGCGTTCCACAGTGACAAAGCTGTCGCCCCCTTTTTTGGCGATCTGTTCGGCCTGATCGACCACCTTGGCGGTCTGCGGGTCCATGTAAATCTGCCCCTCGCCGCCCGAAACCTTGGGGATTTTGGCAAGGGCAATGTCATTGGCCTGCGCCACGCGGTCTGGCGCACCGCCAGCGCGTTTGATCAGATTGGCGGCCATGCCTTGATCGTCATCCAGCAGGGCTTTCAGCAGATGCGAAGGCACAAGGCGCTGGTGATCTTCGCGCAGGGCGATGGTCTGGGCGGCTTGCAGAAAGCCGCGCGCACGTTCGGTGAATTTCTCCAAATTCATAACTGTCTTCTCCTTTATAAGCGCCCGGAATGTGAGGGATGCCTGCCAAGCAGCGCAGCCCCTGATGGGCCTTGAAACCTATGTGGGAAGGCAACACGCCTGTTGCAAGATAGGCACAGGTGCGGGAAGCGAGAAAATTCTGCGGATTTATAAATGCCGTATTGCTTGTTGCTGTATCAGGCCAGACGTGCCGCGCAGGTTTGCTCACACCATGCCAAAAGCGCGTCATAGCTGGGCGCGATGGCCTGTGCCATATCGGCGCTATAGGTCAGAAACCCGTCCAGATTGTTGCGGTTGACCGATGTCAGGACCGGAATACCCTCTGACAAAGCCTTGCCGATCACCGCGCGAAACCCGCGGCCCTCAACTTCGGATTTGCCGAATTTGTTGATAATCAGCAGGGCGGGGCGGTGGTCCAGATCGGCCTCGACCAGACCGACGGCGTTCTCCAGCCCGATAGGGTCCAGTCGGCACCCTCTCGAATGGGGGCCAAGGTCTTGGCTGATGCGCAGCGAATGGTCATGGCCCAACACGCACAGGTCCATGTCACAATGCCTGTCCGGCCGTGTTTCACGGTTTATCTGCACCACGCCTGCCAGCGGCCAGCCGCGTGCATGCAGGCTGTCTGCCAGTTCGGCCAGCAATTTGTCAGCTGCGCCGCGCCCCTCTGCCGTGACATATCCCAACATGGCCCTGCCCTTTTCCTATGCACATGTTATATGCCATTTAGTCTGAAACAAGCGGCAGGACCAGATAACAATGCCCCACCCCCCCCGGCATTTTCCCGACCCCACCAATCCGCGCCTGACGCGCGCGGTTGCAGGGCATGACCATACGGGTCAGTTGCAGCATATCCGTGTGGTCGAGGAACGCCCCCTGACGATTTTCCTGAATGCACAGGAAATCGTCACGGCCATGACGATTGGCGATTACCCCGAGTATCTGGCAATGGGATTCCTGCGCAATCAGGGCATGTTGCGCGATGATGATGAAATCACGGCGGTAGACTACGATGATGATCTGGAAGTGGTGATCGTCCGAACCACGCGCCAGACCAGCTATGAAGAAAAGGTAAAGAAGAAAACCCGCACGTCGGGCTGCGCCGTGGGCACTGTGTTTGGCGACATGATGGAGGGGCTGGAGGGGCTGACCCTGCCGCCTGCCGAAATCCGCACAAGCTGGCTGTATGCGCTGGCGAAAGAGATCAATACCTTGCCGTCGCTCTATCTGGAAGCGGGGGCGATTCATGGCACAGTACTGTGCCAGCAAGGCGAAATTCTGGTCTATATGGAAGATGTGGGCCGCCACAACGCTGTGGACAAGATATCGGGCTGGATGCTGAAGCATGGCGTCAGCGGTGCCGACAAGATCCTGTATACCACAGGGCGGCTGACATCCGAGATGGTGATAAAGACCGCGCAGATGGGCATTCCGGTGCTGGCGTCGCGGTCCGGTTTCACGGCTTGGGGGGTCGAGATTGCCCAGCAGGTCGGGCTGACATTGATCGGGCGGATGCGCGGGCAGCGCTTTATCTGCTTGTCGGGCGAGGGGCGGCTGATCCGCGATGCCGATGTCGCTGCTGTGCCCGATGAAGACCGCAAGCACCGCCGCAAGGGGGGTGCGGCATGAGCGCGCCTTTGGGTGTTATTCTGGCGGGCGGGCAAGCCACGCGCATGGGCGGGGGTGACAAGGGCTTGCGGGTCGTGGCGGGCAAGCGCCTGTTGGATCATGTCCTTGACCGGCTGGCCCCGCAAGTGGAGCAGATCGCGCTGAATGCCAATGGCGCGCCCGCGCGATTTGACGCATTCGGCCTGCCGGTTCTGGCCGATTCCTTGCCGGATTGGCCCGGCCCTTTGGCCGGTGTGCTGGCGGGGCTGGACTGGGCGGCAGGGCAGGGGGCCGCGTCGATTGTCACGGTCGCAGCGGACACCCCGTTTTTCCCCCGCGATCTGGTGGCGCGGTTGCAGGCGGCGGCAGGCCCAACCGGGCTGGCGCTGGCCGCCACGCGTGAGGGGGACAAGCTGTGGCGGCACCCGACCTTTGGCCTGTGGCCTGTCGCGCTGCGCGAGGATTTGCGCGCGGCCCTGACGGGCGGCTTGCGCAAGGTCGTTTTGTGGACAGACCAGCACGGCGCAGGCACGGCGGAATTCGACACCGTGCCGTTCGATCCCTTCTTCAACATCAACACCCCGCAGGATATCGAGATTGCCGAAACTCTTGTGAGGCAGGCATGAACCTATACGGCGTGACAGGCTGGAAGAATACCGGCAAGACCGGCCTGATGGAACGGCTGGTGGCCGAAATGGTCGCGCGTGGACTGACAGTCTCGACCGTGAAGCACGCGCATCATGACACAGAAATTGACCATCCGGGCCGCGATTCCTATCGTCACCGCGTGGCCGGTGCGCGCGAGGTGGTTTTATCCTCGCCCCGACGCTGGGCGGTGATGCACGAATTACGCGACCAGCCAGAGCCGATGTTGGCAGAACTGCTGACCCGCCTGTCGCCTGTCGATCTGGTGCTGATCGAGGGGTATAAGCGCGCCGATCACCCCAAAATCGAGGCCTATCGCAGTGAGGCGGGCCGTGATCTGTTGGCGCGCGACAATCCGACCATTCGCGCCGTGGCGTCAGATGTCGCGCTGCAAGGGCTGGCGCAGCCTGTGCTGCATCTGGATGACACCAGCGCCATTGCCGATTTCATCCTGCGTGATCTGGGGGTGCAGGCATGAGCCGGTTTGACCGCGTCGTGGTGGTCGACTGGTCGGCCAATGCCACACCGAAACTGGGCGCAGATTCCATCTGGATCGGGCGTGCAGGCGCGGGCAGCGGCCCGCCGCAAAATATCGCAACACGCCTTGAGAGTATGGAAGCCCTGCGCACCGAGATTGCAGCGGTGCTGCAAGCCGGACAGCGGATGCTTATTGCGTTTGATATCGGCTTTGGGTTTCCGCGCGGGTTTGCGGGGCATCTGACGGGCAAGCGTGACGCGCTGGCCGTCTGGGACTGGCTGGCCGCGCGCATCACCGATGACGCGCGCAACGGCAATAACCGTTTTGAGGTGGCCGCCGAGATTAACCGCCAGTTTCCCGGTATCGGCCCCTTCTGGGGCAGGCCCAATGGCCGCGATCTGCCTGATCTGCCTGCCAAGGGCAGTTTGCGCGCGGGGCATGGGCTGGACGAGTTGCGCGCGACCGAGGCACTGTGTTCGGGCGCGCACCCGATGTGGAAATTATACACCACCGGCTCTGTCGGGTCGCAAAGCCTATTGGGGCAGGCGCATCTGGCCGCTTTGCGCCATGAATTTGGCGACGCGCTGTCGGTCTGGCCCATGGAAGGGGCCGAGGCGCCCATCGTTCTGGCGGAAACCTATCTGTCGCTGATTGATCCGGCGGTGCGGCTGGCGCGGGGCTATCCTTGCAAGGATGCAGCCCAAGTGGACCTGCTGGCGCTGGCGTTCAACCGCGCGGATATGGGGCAGTTGACAGCCGCGCCTGCGCCCCCGGATGTTTTGCGCGAAGAAGGCTGGATTTTGGGCGCAGGACATGGGGCGCATCTGCTGGCCATGTTGGAGCAAACCACCCTGACCCCGCCCCGATTGCGCAATGATTGTTTTGCCATGCCGCAGGGTGTCGATTGGGTGCCTGTGGATACTGCCCTTGCACGGCTGCGCGATGCATTGCACCCGCTGACAGCGGCAGAGGATGTCACTGTGCGTCAGGCGGGCGGGCGCGTGCTGGCGCAAGACCTTGTGGCGCGGCGTGCAAACCCGCCGGCTGCAAATTCCGCAGTGGACGGGTATGGATTCATGCAAGGGGCGTTGCAGGGGGATGGCCCTTATACCCTGCCGCTTGTGGCGGGGCGGGCGGCGGCCGGCCAACCCTTTGGTGATGTAGTGCCACATGGGCATGCCATCCGTATATTGACCGGGGCCATTCTGCCCGAAGGGGTGGATACGGTCGTTCTGGAAGAAGATTGTGCCAGCGATGGGGCGCGCGTGGCCTTTGACGGGCCGATCAAGCCGCGCATCAACACGCGCAAAGCGGGCGAAGATGTTGGCGCGGGCGCGTCCTTCCTGCCAAAGGGGCGTGTGCTGACGCCTGCTGATCTGGCGCTGGCCTCTGCACTTGGTGTTGGCTATGTGCAGGTGCATCGGCGCTTGCGGGTAGGGGTGCTGTCAACGGGGGATGAATTGCTGGCCGACCCCGATGCAACGGCGCAACCCCATCAGATTTTCGACGCCAACCGCCCCATGTTGCTGGAAATCGCGCGCAGGTGGGGGCATGTGCCGGTTGATCTGGGCCACATCCCGGATGATCCCGCAGGCATTGCCACTGCGCTGGACGAGGGCGCGCGTGATTGCGATGTGATTCTGACCTCTGGCGGGGCATCAGCGGGGGATGAGGACCATGTCTCGCGCCTGCTGCGCGAGGCGGGCACGCTGAGCAGTTGGCGTATCGCGCTGAAACCGGGGCGTCCGTTGGCATTGGCATTGTGGCAAGGTGTGCCGGTGCTGGGCTTGCCGGGCAATCCGGTCGCGGCCTTTGTCTGCACATTGATCTTTGGCCGCCCGGCGCTGTCGCTGATGGCGGGCTGTGGGTGGCAAGATCCAAAGGGGTTCATGGTCGAGGCCGCTTTCACGAAATCCAAGAAACCAGGGCGGCGCGAATATTTGCGCGCGCGGCTGGATGCGGCAGGCCGGGTCGAGGTGTTTGCATCCGAAGGGTCAGGCCGGATCAGCGGTTTAAGCTGGGCCGAGGGGCTGGTTGAATTGCCCGACGAGGCCGCCTCGATCCGGCCCGGAGCATTGGTGCGCTACATCCCCTTCACAAGTTTCGGGCTGTAACGCCGCCGCAGTTGCGCCCGCTCGCCACGCCAGTCTGTTGCCAAAACCTTCATAAATTTTGCACAAAGCTAAAGATTGTCGCAGTGCTGACCCGCTGTGACCGCATTCTTGCCCAAATTGCAGTGGACAGTGGCATTTGGAAATTCTGAATTTTGCAGGGCGTACTCATGGACAGATTGACCGAAATGGAAGCTTTTGCCACGGTTGTGGACCAAGGCGGGTTTACAGATGCGGCGCGCAAAATGGGCATTTCCAAATCCGCGGTCTCCAAGCATGTCTCGTCACTGGAAACCCGTCTGGGCGCGCGATTGCTGAACCGCACGACCCGCCGTGTCAGCCCCACCGATATCGGATTGGCCTATTATGACCGCGCGCGGCGCGTGCTCAATGACGCAGGCGATGCGGATAATCTGGTCACGTCGATGCAATCCGCGCCCTCGGGCATTTTGCGTATTGCGGTTCCGACAGATTTTGGTGCCACGCATCTGTCGCCCGTCTTGGGGGATTTCCTGAACCGCTATCCCGATGTGTCGGTCAATATGGTGCTGAAAAACCGCTATGTCGAGTTGATCTCGGAAGGGTTCGATCTGGCCATCCGCATGGGCGAGATGGATGACAGCAGCCTGCGTGCGCGCAAGATCTGCGAAGCCACGCAACGGCTGATCGCCGCGCCCGCCTATCTGGCCAAACAAGGCCGCCCGACGCGGATTGACGACCTGAATGACCATCGTTTGCTGTATTATTCGCATAACGCAGCCAGTTCGGTTTGGCGGATCGCGGCCCCGTCGGGCGAAGTGCGCCAAGTGCGCTCTGCCTCTTGGTTCTCGGTCAATGACGGGCAATCTTTGCTGACTGCGGCCATAAACGGACTGGGCATCGCCTATCTGCCAAGCTTTCTCTATGCACCCGCGATGAAGGCCGGTCTGGTCGAAGATGTGATCCCTGACCTGCCACGCGATGTGCAAAGCCTGCACGCGGTCTATCCGGCAGGGCGCTACACCCAGCCAAAGGCGCGTGCACTCATTGATTTTCTGGTCGAGACATTTGGCGCGCGTTCCGCTGATGACTGGTAAGCCCGCGCCCGTCTGACACGGCCAGGCCCAGATCAGTCGCGGTGATAGGGACCACCCGCCAGAATTGTGGATGCGCGATAGATTTGTTCGCACAGCATAACCCGCGCCAGCATATGCGGCCAGACCATCCGGCCAAGGGACACCAGCTTGTGTGCGCGATCCCGAATCGACGGGTCCAACCCATCCGCACCGCCAATCACAAAAGCCAGATCACTTGTCCCGCCATCGCGCTGCGCGGCCAGCAATTGCGCAAAGCTGCGCGAATCCAGCATGTCCCCGCGTTCATCCAGCGCGATGACGGTGCCGCCAGTTGGCAGCGCGCGGTCCAGCAGGCGCGCTTCGTCGGCAGACGTCACCGCCTTGCGGTCGTCAATCTCATGTTCAAGGCAAGGGCCAAGCGACAATGCGCGCCCTGTTCGATCAAACCGCGTGATGTAATCGTCGATCAGCGCGCGCTCCGGCCCTTTGCGGATGCGCCCGATCGCGCAGATATGCAGCCGCATCAGGCCACAGGTTTGTTGCCTGTGTCCTGCCACATCTTTTCAAGCTGGTAGAACTCGCGCACTTCCGGGCGGAAGATGTGAATGACGACATCGCCTGCATCAATCAGAACCCAGTCGCCGACATCCTTGCCTTCGCAGCGCGCGGACAGGCGGAAGGTTTCCTTCAACCGGTCGAGCAGCTTTTGCGCCAAGGCGGCCACTTGCCGGGTGGAACGCCCCGAGCAAATGACCATATGGTCAGCAATGGCTGTCCTTCCACGCAAATCAATGGTGAGGATGTCTTCGGCCTTGTCATCGTCAAGCGAGGTCAAAACCAACTCCAGTATCGCGTCACTGCTAAGAGTGGGTGCGGACGGGTTGGCCGAGCGGGCCGCAATGGCGGTCATGTCAGTGTAAGACAGAGACCTGTCCTCCTGTAAAGCGGGTTGCTGATGTAATATAACATCGACGGGGCAACTTCTCAATAATCGCATGCAAGACTTCGCAGTATGGTGAAGCCAAAGTTTATGCATCTTGAGATGCCGAATCTTCTACCGTTGCCATAATGCTGATTCGGGCGTATTTACCAGCCCATGAAACGTTTTTTTGACATGTCAGACCACGCGCGCCTGCCACAGCGCTTTGAAGGTGACACCCGGTCTGTGCTTGCACGACTCACCTGATCCCGGATTCCGGCCCAAGGGCCATTCATTCCGTTAGCAAAGCTTCTTCCTATCCGAGAGAGAGATCGCCATGCCCAAGACCCTGTATGATAAAATCTGGGACGCTCATGTTGTCCATGACGATGCAGATGGCACCTGCCTTCTGTATATCGACCGCCACCTTGTCCACGAAGTGACCAGCCCGCAAGCCTTTGAAGGGCTGCGCATGGCGGGTCGCCGTGTGCGCGCACCTGAAAAGACAATCGCGGTGCCCGATCACAACGTGCCCACCACGCCGGACCGCGAGCAAGGCATCAAGAACGAGGAATCGCGCATTCAGGTCGACGCGCTCGACCGCAATGCCCGTGATTTCGGCGTCAACTACTACCCGGTCAATGATATTCGTCAGGGCATCGTGCATATTGTCGGCCCGGAACAGGGCTGGACATTGCCCGGCATGACCGTGGTTTGTGGCGACAGCCACACCGCCACACATGGCGCTTTCGGCGCGCTGGCCCACGGGATCGGCACATCAGAGGTCGAGCATGTTCTGGCCACGCAAACGCTGATCCAGCAAAAATCCAAGAACATGAAGGTTGAGATTACAGGCTCGCTTTTGCCCGGCGTCACCGCCAAGGACATCACGCTGTCGGTGATCGGCGTCACTGGCACTGCGGGCGGCACTGGCTATGTGATCGAATATTGCGGGCAGGCCATCGAGGAATTGTCGATGGAAGGGCGCATGACCGTGTGCAACATGGCCATCGAGGGCGGTGCGCGCGCAGGGCTTATTGCGCCTGATGAAAAAACCTTTCAATATGTAAAAGGGCGCCCCCATGCCCCCAAAGGTGCGCAATGGGATGCCGCACTGGCATGGTGGAAAACCCTGAAATCCGACCCCGATGCGCATTGGGACAAGGTCATCACCCTCAAAGGTGAAGAAATTGCTCCGGTCGTTACTTGGGGCACCTCACCCGAAGATGTGTTGCCCATCACATCCGAAGTCCCTGATCCCGAAAGCTTTTCTGGCGGCAAGGTCGACGGTGTGCGCCGCGCACTGGATTATATGGGCCTGAAACCGGGACAAAAACTGACCGATATCGAGATTGATACCGTCTTTATCGGGTCGTGCACCAATGGCCGGATCGAAGACCTGCGCGCAGCGGCAGCGATTCTGAAAGGCCAGAAAATCAAGCCCGGCCTGCGCGCCATGGTCGTGCCCGGATCGGGTCTTGTGCGCGCACAGGCCGAAGAAGAGGGGCTGGCGCAGATCTTCCTTGATGCCGGATTCGAGTGGCGGCTTGCGGGTTGCTCTATGTGCCTTGCCATGAACCCCGACCAGTTGTCACCGGGCGAACGGTGCGCCGCGACATCGAACCGCAATTTCGAGGGGCGTCAGGGGCGCGGGGGGCGTACGCATCTGATGTCGCCCGCTATGGCTGCTGCTGCTGCGATCACAGGCCGTTTGACCGATATCCGCGAGATGATGGCACAACCTGCCTGATTTTCTTGCTGCAAATACTCTGGGGTCCGGGGCAAAGCCCCGGCGCTCTGGTCAGGAGAGATAGAATGGACAAGTTCACGACACTTACGGGCGTTGCAGCCCCAATGCCCTTGGTCAATATTGACACGGACATGATTATCCCCAAGCAGTTCCTAAAAACCATCCTGCGGTCTGGATTGGGCAAGAACCTGTTTGACGAGATGCGCTTCGACGATAATGGCAACGAAATCCCAGATTTCGTTCTCAATCAGCCCGCATATCGCAATGCGCAGATTCTTGTGGCGGGGGGCAATTTCGGGTGCGGCTCGTCACGCGAACATGCGCCTTGGGCGCTGGCAGATTTCGGCATTCGGGTCGTCATCTCGACCAGTTTCGCCGATATTTTCTATGGGAACTGCTTCAAGAACGGCATGTTGCCGATTGTGCTGCCGCAGGATCAGGTCGATATCCTGATGGATGACGCAAGCAAGGGCGCGAATGCCCGCATCGCGGTCGATCTTGAAGCGCAGACCGTGACCAGCTCTGACGGACAAGAGTTTCATTTCGATATTGATCCGTTCAAGAAGCATTGCTTGCTTAACGGGCTGGATGATATTGCGCTGACGCTGGAGAAAGTCTCTGCAATTGATACATTCGAGGCGCAGGCCACGCAGGCGCGGCCCTGGGTGTAACCTTTGAAATCGCGTCATTTTATGTGGCATCCCTAAGGGGTGCCACATTCTTTCCTTCAATTTGATGCAAAGACGCGACAGTTTCTCCTCGAAATTGCCTCGGGCTTGGGTGATCCTGCAAAAACCATTGCGAGGATGAGCGAAAGTGGGCAAGATTGTGTCAACAATAAGGCGATCGCTGCCACAATGGCCGCGATCCATGAAAACAAAAAAGCCTGGACCTGCTGAAACCATGGCCCATAAACGAGGCAATCGAGTATCCGTTTCGCATGTCGCACAGATAATTCTGCGTGGCTTCCTTGTTGCGTTCGTTTTCCTGTGCCCCGCGCTGCTGCTGCCTGAAATCTCTCAGGATGTTTCGCAGGGGGTGACTTTTCTGGCCCTTTTGGCCGCGTTTGTGGTCGTCACGGAATATTCCGCCGCCTATCCGGGATTGATCGAGTTTCGGGATGCAAAACCCTATAACCGCGCGCGCTTTGTGATGTTTTGCGTGATCGTGGTTTCGGTAACGCTGTTGCAGCGTGAAATCGTGATGGCCTCTGCCCCTGAAACTTGGCTCACGGCGGTTTCCGCGACACTGGGCAATATTCTAAGCTTCGCCTTCAGCCCTGTTTCTCTTCTGGTTTCCTCGTTGCCGCAGGGTGTGTCACCCGAGCATATGGAAATTGTACGGGTCAGCACGGCGCTTGCCTATACATTGTCACTTCTGGGTCTTGCGCTGTTTTTGCTCGGCCTGGCGCTTGGATACTGGCCGCGCCGCGCCCATACGTTCAATGTCTGGGTCAATTTGCCTAATTTTGACCCGACAAAAGGCGTGGATATCGTTCAGCGCCTCGAACGTGATGCGCAAATTAACGTGGTGTTAGGGGTTATCCTGCCATTCTCCTTGCCGGCACTGCTGCATCTATCCAACTTTCTTGTGCAGCCTGTGACGCTGGAAACGCCATTGGCGTTGGTATGGGGGGTCACGCTCTGGGCGTTCATTCCGGTCAATTTGATTATGCGCGGGGTCGCAATGTACCGGATTGCGCAACTCATTCGGGCGCAACGTCGGCGGGTTGCCGACGCGCAGGATGCTGTGCCCTTGCCGCCGCAATCTGCCTATTCCTGACATTCTGGCTGCTGCCGCCTGCATCTGCATCGCCCGTGGCACAGGCCAGCACTGACCGTGTGCGGCTGGTGTTCTGGCGCATTGATCTGGGGGCGCGTGGGCCGGGTTATGCGCTGCGCGATATTCTCGCAGGGGCAGACACCCCCGCGCTCAAGGCTGATATCCTTGCGCATCTTGCTCCGGACGTGCTGGTGCTGTCGGGCATTGACTATGACTATGGACAGGCCACCTTGCGCGCGTTCGGTGCCATGATCGCGGATCGCGGCGTTGTCCTGCCTTATACATTTGCTTTCCCGTCCAATGCAGGCCTGCGCACAGGGCGCGATATGACCGGCGATGGCCGTGACAACACCCCCGACGACACGCAAGGCTATGGCAGTTTCGCGGGCGAGCGTGCCTTGGCAGTTTTGTCGCGCTATCCGATAGATGCAAAGGCCGCGCGCGATTTCTCGGGTTTTCTATGGCGTGACCTGCCAGAGGCGCGCCTGCTTGCGCTCGACCCATCGGTACTGGCCGTTCAGCGCTTGTCCAGCACCGGACATTGGGATGTGCCCTTGCATATCACCGACACACAGCGCTTGCATCTGCTGGTCTATCAGGCGGGGCCGCCGGTTTTCGGGGGCGCATCTCGGCGCAATCTGTATCGCAATCATGATGAAACCGCGTTCTGGGGGCATTTTCTGGCGGGACGATTGCCCATGCCGCCACCGCAGGCGCCCTTCGTACTTTTGGGGGGCAGCAATCTTGACCCGTTCGATGGCGATGGGCTGAACGCCGTCATGCGCGAGCTGCTGCAAAACCCCGCAGTGCAAGACCCGAAACCCGCAAGCTTCGGGGCTGTCCAATCAGGCACCAATGCGTTCAGCGCCGCGCATCTTGGCCCGCATGCGCAAGACACAGTCTATTGGCCACGTGCGCCGGGCAATCTGCGGGTCAGCTATATCCTGCCCGCAGCCGATTTGCGTGTTCTCTCGACCGGAGTGTTCTGGCCTACATCCGGCAGTGCCGAGGATGCGATATTTGGCGACGCCGAAACGCCGCCCTTTGCGCACATGCCTGTCTGGCTGGATCTGGAGTTGAACAGTATCCGGCCCGCGTCGGTGCCTAATTGATCAGCCCTGCATGGCGCATTGCGGCATCCATATTCTCGCGGGCAGTCTCGGTCAGGCCCAGCAGCGGCAGGCGCACCTCATCGCTGCATTTGCCAAGCCGCGACAGCCCGTATTTCGCGGCAACGAGGCCCGGTTCCGCGAAAATCGCCAGATGCAGTGGCATCAGCGTGTCATGAATCTTGAGCGCCAGCGCGTAATCGCCCGCCAGTGTCGCTTCTTGAAATTCGGCGCAGAGCCGTGGCGCGACATTGGCTGTCACAGAAATACAGCCGATCCCGCCTTGGGCGTTGAAGCCCGGCGCGGTTGCATCTTCGCCCGACAACTGAATGAAATCCGGCCCGCAGGTCATGCGCTGCTGGCTGACGCGCTCCAGTTTTCCCGTCGCATCCTTGACCCCGATAATGCGCGGCAGTTCTGACAGATGCCCCATCGTTTCCGGTGTCATATCCACAACCGAACGACCGGGGATATTATAGATGATGATCGGCAAATCGCAGCAATCATGCAGCGCGGTGAAATGTGCGATCAAACCCGCTTGCGTGGGCTTGTTGTAATAGGGCGTGACCACCAGTGCTGCATCGGCACCCACAGTTTCAGCGTGGCGCATGAAGCCGATGGCCTCCAGCGTGTTGTTCGAGCCGGCACCGGCGATGACAGGCACGCGCCCCGCCGTGGCTTTCACCACCTCCTCGATCACGAGTTTATGTTCGGCATGGCTGAGTGTCGGGCTTTCGCCTGTGGTCCCAACAGGCACCAGCCCGTGCGACCCTTCGCTGATTTGCCACTCGATCAGCGCGTGCAGCGCGTCGATATCAAGCGCGCCATCCTTCAGCGGTGTCACCAATGCTGGAATGGACCCTCTGATCTGCATGCGCGCCTCCTCAATTGCGTTAACCGGACAAGTTGCGGACCAGATACGATTGCGCAATTGTGTCTTGCCGCCCTGACCGTGGCGGTTAGAACTATCGGCAGTGATTTTCAAGGCAAAAAGGGGCGTAGGTCATGGGTGAGACAAGCACCTTGGCAAAGTGGCATGGGGGATTGGCCCTGTGTCTGGCGACTCTGATGGTGGGAGTGCCTGCATCTGCGCAAGATGCGCCGCCGCCCGCGCGTGCGGCGGGGCTGTTTTCCAGTGCGCTGGATGCCGCTCAATCCGGCGAATGGCAATCTGCGCGGGCACGCGCCGCGCACAGCCAGCCCATCGCGCAAGATATCATCACATGGCACGCCCTGCGCGCGGGCGAGGGCAGCTTTTCTGACTATGTCGATTTCCTTGATAACAAGGGACATTGGCCGCTTGCCACTGCCGTGGCCCGCCGGGCAGAAGCCCTGCTTGCCGCGCAAAGTCACGCAACAGTTCTGGACTTCTTTGCCGAACGCGAGCCCGTCTCGGAGAATGGCTGGATCGCACTGGTCTTTGCCATGCGCGATGCAGGCCGCGAGGCCGAGGCCGAAAGCTTGGCCCAAAGGCTTTGGCGTGAAGAGCTATTGAGCGGCGAAAGCGAATTGCGCCTGTTGCGCAGTTTCGAGAATGCGTTGCAACCCTACCACACTGCACGGGTCGACATGCTGTTGTGGCAGGGCGAGCGCAATGCCGCCCAACGCCATCTGGACCGGATCAGCGCAGGTGCGCAGCGCGTGGCGCGCGCGCGCATCGCCTTGCAAGAGCGTGCTGCCGGTGTTGATGCGCTGGTTTCTGCTGTTCCTGATGAGATGCAAAACGACCCCGGGCTGATGCATGACCGGTTCCAGTTTCGGATGCGCGCGGGCAATCACGACGGGGCGGGCGAGTTGTTGCTGGCACAATCGCGCCACGAGAACGGCTTGGGCAACGCAGATGCATGGGGCCGCAGCCGCGTATTTCTTGTGCGGTCGGCCCTATCTGACGGGGACTACCAGCGCGCCTATGATCTTGCGACCCCGCACGGGCTGGATGACGGGCTGAATTTCGTCGATCTGGAATTTCTGGCCGGTTTCCTTGCGCTGGAATATCTCGACAACCCGTCCGAGGCGCTGCCGCATTTCCGCGCCTTGCAAGTGCGCAGCACCAGCCCGATCACATTGGGCCGCGCCGGATACTGGCAAGGGCGCGCGCATGACGCCTTGGGCGACGAGATTACGGCGCAGGCAGCCTATGAATTCGGGGCCGAGCATCAGACCGGCTTTTATGGGCAATTGGCCGCCGACAAGCTGGGCATGACGCTGGACCCTGCCTTGATTAATGGGCCGGATTTCCCCGCATGGCGCGACACGGCGCTGGCAGAGTCGGACCTGCTGCAAGCTGCCTTGTTGTTGCGCGATGCGGGCCAGTGGCACGAGGCGCGGCGTTTCATCCTGTTCCTTGCGCGGCAATTGACCGAAGCAGATGAGGTGGGCGCGCTGGCTGATTTCATGCTGGAATTGGGAGAGCCGAATTTCGCGTTGAACATTGCCAAACTGGCCGTGCAGAACGAGATCGTTTTGCCGCGCGCCTATTTCCCGGTGACGGATCTGGCGCAAACCAATTTGCCGGTGCCGACAGATCTGGTGAAGGCCATCGCGCGGCGCGAGAGCGAGTTTGACCCTGCCGTGGTCAGCCCCGCCGATGCGCGCGGGCTGATGCAGGTCTTGCCCGGCACAGGGCAGATGATGGCGCGCAAGCTGAATGTGCCGTTTGAAGCTGCCGACCTGACCCGCAACCCTGCGCTGAATGCGCAGCTTGGCGCGGCCTATCTGGCAGAACTACGCGATGAATTTGGCCCATCGCTGGCGCTGGTCGCAGCAGGTTACAACGCCGGTCCCGGTCGCCCACGGCAGTGGATACCGCGCTTTGGCGACCCGCGTGACAATTCGGTTGATTTCATCACTTGGGTTGAAAGCGTGCCTTTCGCCGAGACGCGCAATTATATCATGCGGGTGGCGGAATCGCTTGTGGTCTATCGCTCGCGTCTGGCTGGCAGTCCGCAACCCATCGAGATGGAACAGCTTATTCGCGGAAGATAGGCCATCAGGTCACGGCGATCACCGCGCCAACACCGATCATCAACGCGCCTGCAATGCGGTTGGTGCGCGCAATCGCCTTGCCTGAGCGCAGCAAGGCGCGCGCCTTGTCGATCAGCAGCGCCAGCGCCAGATTGCCAAACATCGGGATCGCAACCGAGACAAGTATGATCGCCGTGATATCGGCCCATGTCACGCGCGTCAGGTCGAAAAATCCTGGCAAGACGCCCATGTAAAACAAAATAGCCTTGGGGTTGGCCAGAATCACAGTGACCCCTGCCGCAAATCCTGCAACTGCGCCGGGGCGTGTCAGGCGGCTGTCGGCCGAGATGTCGCGCGCCGCATGGCGGATCAACTGCCAGCCCATCACCACGAACATGGCCACCGCGACCCATTTCATCGCTTCCAGCAAGTCGCCATAGATCGACAAAATCCATGTCAGCCCGAAAATAGCGGCCAGCGGCCAAAGCATATCCCCCAAGGCGACCCCCACAGCCAGCGGCGCGGCAGAGGTGAAGCCGCCGGACATGGCGCGTGCGGTCAGCGCCACCCAGACCGGGCCGGGGGTCAGGAACAGGATCAGGATCGCGCCCGCATAAAAGACAAGTTCCAGTGGGGATATGGTCATGGAGTCGTTTCTTTCAGTTGCGAGAGGCCGTCCACCTCGAAAACAGTGAAATGCTGCGCACGCGGCCCCATATCGTCGAACAATTCGGGGCCGGTGCCAGTCAGAAATGCCTGCGCGCCCAAGGCGCAGATCGCGTCATAAAGGGCGGCGCGGCGGGTCGCGTCAAGATGGGCTGCGACTTCGTCCAGCAGCAGCACAGGCGCGCCACCCTGCGCAGAGGCCAGCGCGCGGGCATTGGACAGGATAATCGAGATCAGAAGCGCCTTCTGCTCGCCCGTTGAACATTGCGCGGCGTCCATGCCCTTGGCGGCCCAGACCGCGCGCAAATCAGCGCGGTGCGGCCCGATCAGGCTGCGCCCTGCGGCCATATCGCGCCTGCGCCCTTCGGCCAAGGCGGTTGCAAGCGCGTCCTCATCGGTGGGGGCGGTGCAGTCGAGGGACAAATCAGCCTCGGGGAAAGGGCTGTCGGGGTCGGCGTGCCGCGCCAGAATGGCGAGAGCGTGATGGCGGTTGGCGCTGATCCGTGCCCCGGTTTGCGCCATCTGTGCCTCTAATGCGGCAAACCAGCCACTATCTGTGACCCCTTCGCGCAACAAACGGTTGCGTTCGCGCATGGCCTTTTCATAGCCAAGGGATTGCGCGGCGTGGTCGGGGCGAAAGCTGAGCACGGTCCGGTCCAGAAACCTGCGCCGCCCTTCGGTGCCTTCCAGCCAGAGGCGGTCCATCGCAGGGGTCAGCCACAGCATGGCGGCCAGTTCCCCCAAGGCAATCTGGGGGGCAGCTTTCTCGTCAATGCGCAACTGCCGTGTGCCGCCGGGTTCTGCCCAAGTCTCGACCTGCCGCAGCCCGTCTGGTGTTGCGATTTCTGCCCTGACCTTCCAGCCCACTGCTTGTGGGCGGCGCGCAATCTCGTCCGTGCTGGCGCGCCGCAACCCCCGACCGGGAGAGAGGAGCGAGACTGCCTCAAGAATATTGGTCTTGCCCGCGCCATTCAGCCCCGACAGCACAACAGGCCGCCCATCAAGCTCAACCCGCGTGCGCTGATGCGAGCGGAAATGCGAAAGGGTCAGATGACAGACATGAACAGACATGGCCCAGCGGTAAAAACTATTCCTGCAAGATACCAGCACGAAAAAGCCCCGCCGGTCTGGCGGGGCTTGTTGCGCGCTGTTGCCCTCCGCCGCTTAAACGCGCATCGGCATGACGACATAAACCGCGCTGGTATCATTGCCTTCGCGCATCAGGGTCGGGTCGCCCGAAGTGTTGAACATGAACACCGCATTTTCGCGGTCCACCTGAGAGGCGATTTCCAGCAGGTATTTTGCGTTGAAGCCAATCTCCAGCCGCTCATCGCTATAGGCAACGATCAGTTCTTCTTCGGCGGCCCCCGAATCGGGCGCATTCACAGACAGCACCAGCCGGTCATCTTCCAGCGCCAGCTTGACTGCGCGCGAACGCTCGGAGGACACGGTCGCCACACGGTCAACCGCCTTGGAAAACTCGCTTGCGTCGACTTCCAGACGTTTGGTGTTCTGTGTCGGGATAACGCGGCTATAGTCGGGGAAGGTGCCGTCAATGACCTTGGATGTCAGGGTCATATCCGGGGTCGCAAACCGCACCTTGGTTTCCGAGACAGAGACAGCAATCTCCATGTCGTCATCTTCCAGCAGCTTGCGCAATTCGCCGACGGTTTTGCGCGGCACGATAACACCATGCATATCTTCGGCCCCTGCGGGCAAGGGCGCGTCAATGCGCGCCAGACGGTGACCGTCAGTCGCCACACAGCGCAACACGCGGCCCCCTTCGCCATCGGCCACATGCATATAGACGCCGTTCAGGTAATAGCGCGTCTCTTCGGTCGAGATGGCGAATTTTGCCTTGTCGAACAGGCGGCGCAGAACCTTTGCCGGGGCAGCAAAATTTGCGCTGTATTCGCTGGTCGCCATGACCGGGAAATCTTCTTTCGGCAAAGTGGCCAGCGAGAAGTTCGACCGACCGGCGGACACCTGCAAGCGCCCTGTGCGGGCATCATCCACCAGCTCGATCAGCGCACCGTCCGGCATCTTGCGGATAATGTCATGCAACAGCACCGCCGAGACGGTGGTCGCGCCAGCTTGTTCGACCATTGCGGGCGCGCGATCAAGGACTTCGATGTCAAGATCCGTGGCACGCAAGGTGACGTTGCCTTCGCTGGCCTCAATCAGGACATTGGCCAGAATCGGAATTGTGTTGCGCCGCTCCACCACCGATTGCGCTTGTGCGACGGCCTTGAGCAACACCGCCCGTTCAATACTGATCTTCATGCCCCAGACCCTTCTTTATCGCTGGCAGAACACCCCCTGCCGGGGAGCGAGAGCCTAGTCAATTTTATTATGACGACAAGCGTTTTTTCGCTGCTATCAGCAAGAGATCAGCTTTCAAGCAGGCGGCGCAGCAATTCTATATCTTCATTGAGCTGATTGTCCTGCGCGCGCATCTCAACGACCTTGCGCACACCATGCAGAATCGTGGTGTGATCGCGGCCGCCAAAGCGCCGCCCGATTTCCGGCAACGAGCGCGATGTCATTTCCTTGGACAGATACATCGCAATCTGGCGCGGGCGGGCAATGGTGCGGGTCCGTTTGGGGCCAAGCATGTCAGACAGGCGAATGTTGAAATGCTCGGCCACCTTGCGCTGAATTTCCTCAACCGTCACGCGCCGCTCGGAACTGCGCAGCATATCGGACAGGCAATCTTGCACCATGTCGAGGGTGACTTCTTGCCCGATCAGGCTGGAAAAGGCGAAAAGGCGCTGCAAGGCCCCTTCAAGCACACGGACATTGGTGGTGATGCGGTGTGCCAGAAATTCAAACACACCATCTTCGATCTTGATGCTGCCATAGCTTTGGGAAAACTGCGCCGCCTTGCGATGCAGAATACCAAGGCGCAATTCGTAATTCGTCGGGTGCAGGTCCACCACAAGGCCGCATTGCATCCGAGAAGAGATGCGCGCCTCAAGATCCTTGATCTCGCCGGGGGCGCGGTCTGCGGAAATGACGATCTGTTTGTTCTGATCGACCAATGCGTTGAATGTATGGAAAAACTCTTCCTGTGTGCTGTCTTTGCCTGCAATGAATTGCACATCATCGACCATCAGCACATCAACAGACCGGAACAGGTTTTTGAAATCCATGATTTCGCGGTCGCGCAGCGCCTGCACGAAGCGGTACATGAATTGCTCGGCGGACAGGTAAAGCACTTGCAGGTCAGGGCGTTTTGCGTGCAATTCCCATGCGATTGCGTGCATCAGGTGTGTCTTGCCCAAGCCCACGCCACCATAGAGAAACAGCGGGTTGAACGTGACAGGCCCCGCTTCGGCCACGCGGCGCGCGGCGGCATGGGCCAGTTCATTGGGTTTGCCAACAACGAAATTGTCGAAATTGTATTTCCCGTCCAGAGGCGCGCCTTGCAGGTCATCGCTCGGGGCCATCTTGCTGCTCGCGGGTACAGAGGCGGATGAAGCGGCGCGCGGTGCCGGTTCTCCGACAATGAATTCCATGCGCGACACGTCGGTCGCAAGGGTCTGCACGCGTGAAAATATTTGATCGTGATAGGTACGTTTTACCCAATCTCCGACGAATCGTGATGGTGCCCGAAACCGCACAACACCATCGCTGATCCCAAGACATTCTAGCGGGGCGATCCAGTTTTTATGGTTACTTTCTCCAATTTCGTAGCGCAGCTCTTCAGAAATTCCAGTCCATTGATCGGCAACCATCACACCCCAGCCTCTTTATCTTCTTGCACCCATGTTCGCATCGCACACAGAACCCCAACGCAATGTCACGCAGCCCCCCTGCCTGATCATGCGCACCATATAAACACATCTGATCTCTGACTGACTTCTGCCGCATCAGAAACAACTTCAAATTTACCAACAGGTAAGTTGCACGCGCAGCACCAATCAGACGTTACCGGAAAACGGACTACCACCAGTTTGAGAACTCAGGCCCGGTTGTTATCCGTTGCCTCCCAGCGTCATTCGTCATCACGACCCGAGTCGTGAGTGACATTAGCAACCGGGCAACAGAGCGGCAACAGAACTTGCAGCTTGACGTCACAATCCTGACCAAAGAATCGGATTCGGGCCTGTGGCAAGGCCAGCGCAGGGCCATAAAAAAGGCACCTCGAAAGGTGCCTTTTCCATATCAGTTTTTTGTCAGACAAGAGCGCTGAATTAAGCGGCCAATGCCTTGATCCGCGACGACAGGCGCGACTTTTTGCGCGCGACGGTGTTCTTGTGCAGAACGCCTTTTGCAACGCCGCGATCCAGCTCTGGCTGGGCTGCGCGCAGGGCTTCGTTTGCTTTGACCTGATCGCCCGATGCGATTGCTTCTTCAACCTTGCGCAGGAATGTGCGCAGGCGCGAGCGGCGCGCCTTGTTGACTTCGGTGCGGCGCTCTAGCTGGCGGGCGCGCTTTTTCGACTGTGGTGTATTTGCCATGGGCTGTTGTCTTTCGTGTCCGTTTCAATTTTTTTGCACAACGGACCCGCACTGGTCCGTGTGACCAGTTCCGACTCGTGCCTTAAGCGGGCCCACGCGCATGTGGGGGGCATATACGACAGCGCGCTGCAAAAGGGAATAGCTGATTTACTGGTCGCGGAATTGTGGCTGACGCTTTTCCAGAAACGCAGACATGCCCTCTTTTTGGTCTTTGGTGTTGAACAGCATGTGGAACACGCGGCGTTCATACAAAAGCCCTTCGCGCAATGTCGTCTCATAGCTGCGATTGACCGCTTCTTTGACGACCTTGACGGTGATCTGCGATTTCTCGGCAATCTTGGCCGCAGCGGCCATGGTTTCTTCCATCAGCTTGCCCGCAGGCACCACGCGGCTGACAAGGCCAGAGCGCTCGGCTTCTTCGGCATCCATGAAGCGGCCTGTCAGATGCATGTCCATCGCCTTGGATTTGCCAACAAACCGCGTCAGGCGCTGGGTGCCGCCAATGCCTGCGACCACGCCCAGATTGATCTCTGGCTGACCGAATTTGGCAGTGTCGGCGGCGATGATGAAATCACACATCATCGCCAATTCGCAGCCCCCCCCCAGTGCATAGCCTGCGACAGCGGCAACGATGGGTTTGCGCACACGCAAAAGCGCTTCTGTCTCGGGGCCGAAGAAATCGGCCTGGAACATGTCCACGAAGCCTTTTTCCGACATTTCCTTGATATCCGCGCCCGCAGCAAACGCCTTGTCCGAGCCGGTGATGACGATGCAGCGCACCTTGTCATTCTTGTCGGCCGCAGTCAGCGCATCGGCCAACTCGCTTAACATGGTGCTATTGAGCGCATTCAACGCGTCGGGGCGATTCAGGCGGATCAGTGCGATATGGTTGTCAATATCGACGATCAGCGTTTCATAGGCCATGAGGTGGCACCTTGGTTGTTGAGGTCAGGCACATTGGCATAACAGCTTGTTCACGGGGTTCAAGTCATCTCTGGCAGGACGGGCAGTAGAAACTGGAGCGGCCCGATTGCACGGCACGGCGCACTGTTTGTGGGCACCCCTCTGTCACGCAAGGCGCGCCTTCACGCCCATAAACCCGAAAGGCATGCTGGAAATATCCAAGCTCGCCATTGGCTTGGCGGTAGTCGCGCAGGCTTGATCCGCCTGCGTCAATCGCCTCGATCAAGGTGGCGCGGATGGCGTCGGTCAACAGCGCGATCCGCGCCGCGCCAATACGCCCCGCCGCGCGAAGCGGGCTTATTCCTGCGCGAAACAGCGCTTCGCAGACATAGATATTGCCCAAACCTGCCACGATTCGCTGATCCAGAAGGGCGGTCTTGATCGGGGTTTTGCGCCCGTTCAGGCGCGCCGCCAGATAGTCGGCGTGAAATTCATTGCTCAGCGGTTCGGGGCCAATGCGCGCCAAAAGCGGGTGCAGGTCCAGCGTCGGGGTTGCGCAGATGTCCATCGCGCCAAACCGGCGCGGATCGTTAAAGGTGATGCGCGCGCCGTTTTCCATGTGAAACAGAACGTGGTCGTGTTTCTCGATCGCCGGATGGTCAAAATGAAACTGTCCGGGCACATGCACAGCCTTCAACCCCGAGATGACCATGCGCCCCGACATGCCAAGGTGAATGATCAGGCTTTCGCCCCTGTCCAGATCAGCCAGAATGTATTTGGACCGGCGGCGCAATTGCAGCACCCGCGCGCCAGTCAGACGCGTGGCCATGTCGGGGGGAAAGGGCCAGCGCAAATCGGCACGGCGCAATTCAGCCATCGCAATGCGCTGGCCTTCCATCGCGGGCAGCAAGCCGCGGCGCACGGTTTCAACTTCGGGAAGTTCAGGCATGGCTTTGATCCGCCTTGTCACGGGGTCGCATTGTATCACCCCCCTATAACCCTATAAGGAAGGACAGACCGCCCCCGCAAGGGGGCTGACATGCGGAGTGTGGCAGGCATGACCCAAGACGAAAAGACGACGCATTTCGGATATCAGACCGTTGGCGAAGATCAGAAATCTGGTCTGGTTCAGGGCGTTTTCACGCGTGTGGCCTCGAAATACGATATTATGAATGACCTGATGTCGATGGGCGTCCATCGGATTTGGAAAGACGCCATGATGGATTGGCTGGCCCCGCGCCCCGGCCAACGCCTGCTGGATGTGGCGGGCGGCACGGGTGACGTGGCGTTCCGCTTTCTCAGACGCGCAGGTGCAGGGGCCCATGCCACAGTGCTGGACCTGACCGAAGACATGCTGATCGCCGGACAAAAACGTGCCGAGGCCGAAAATATGGCCCATGCGCTGGATTGGCTGGCGGGCGATGCGATGGCGCTGCCTTTCGCGGATAGCCGCTTCGACGTTTATACAATCAGCTTTGGCATTCGCAATGTCACCCGGATTGAAGACGCGCTTTCCGAAGCCTACCGCGTGTTGCGGCCCGGCGGGCGGTTGATGGTGCTGGAATTCAGCCAGCTTCCGGTCGATGGTCTGCAAAAGCTGTATGATCTGTATTCCTTCAATGTGATTCCCGTGATGGGGCAAGTCGTGGCCAATGACCGCGACAGCTATCAGTATTTGGTCGAATCCATCCGCCGTTTCCCCGATCAGGACCGCTTCGCCGAGATGATCCGCGTGGCCGGCTTCGAGCAGGTGAAATACCGCAATCTGTCGATGGGCATTGCGGCGCTGCATTCTGGCTGGAAGATCTGAGTATGCGGGGACCGTTCAATCTGTGGCGGCTGATCCGCACGGGCGCAACCTTCGAGCGGACAGGTGCCATGCATGTGGTGCTTGAAGCGATGAGCGCGCCGCCGCGTCTGCGGATTGCGGCCCGCATTCTGGGCTGGCCGTTCAAGCTGCTGGGCCTGAAGGGTGACCCTGCTCTGCCGCCCCTGACACGCGCATTGACTGCACTTGGCCCCGCCTACATCAAATTCGGGCAGACATTGGCAACCCGCCCCGATGTGGTCGGTCAGGAACTGGCTGACCAGTTGCGCTACTTACAGGACAAATTGCCCCCATTCCCGCGCGCACAAGCCATCGAGATGATCGAGCAGGAACTGGAAGCGCCAGTGGATCAACTGTTCTCGCATGTCTCGGAACCTGTGGCGGCGGCGTCCATTGCGCAGGTCCATTCGGCGATTCTGACCGAAACCGGTGCCCGTGTGGCGGTCAAGGTTCTGCGCCCCCATGTGGAACGCGCATTTCGCACCGATGTTGATGCGTTCTATTTCGCGGCGGGTGTGATCGAATGGCTTTTGCCCTCGACCCGCCGGTTGCGCCCGCTGGATGTGATCCGGCATTTTGAAAGCGTGGTCGAGGGCGAGCTTGACTTGCGACTGGAAGCGGCTTCGGCAGCTGAATTTGCGTCCAACACGGAACAGGATGCAGGCTTCAGCGTGCCGCGCCCGATCTGGAACCTGTCGTCGCGTCGGGTCATGACCCTTGGCTGGGCCGAAGGCATGGCGATGGGCGACAATGCGGCACTGGATGCTGTCGGCATTGATCGCAACGAGTTGGGCGTCCGTGTTCTGACACTGTTCCTGCGCCATGCGTTGCGCGACGGGTTCTTTCATGGTGACATGCATCAGGGCAACCTGAAGGTCACAACCTCGGGCGAGATTATTGCGCTTGATTTCGGGATCATGGGCCGGATTGATCCGTTCACCCGCCGCGCCTATGCCGAGATTCTGTTCGGCTTTATCCGCAAGGATTATCGGCGCGTAGCCGAAGTGCATTTCGAAGCAGGCTATGTGCCGCCCGACCGCGATATTGACGAATTCGCCCGCGCCCTGCGCTCTGTCGGAGAACCGATTTTCGGCATGGATGCGCGCCATATCTCGATGGCGCGTCTGCTGGCCTATCTGTTTGAAGTAACAGAACGTTTTGGTATGGAAACGCGGACCGAACTGATCTTGCTGCAACGCACGATGGTGGTGGTCGAAGGGGTCGCGCGCTCGTTGAACCCCGAGATCAACATGTGGCACGTGGCCAAGCCGGTGGTCGAGGAATACATCCGCGAAAGCATTGGCCCCAAGGCGCTGGCAGGTGATCTTGTGGCGACCGCCCGCATCCTGACCCGCTTTGGCCCGCATCTGCCGCGCATCGTTGAAGAAGCCCTGATTGCACAGGCACACCCCCCGAAGCGGGACGTCGCGCAGAACCGCGCTGGCCCTGTCGTCTGGTCACTGGTTGGGGCCGGGATTTTGGGCTTGGGCGTGGTGATTGGCGCACTGATCTAGGGGGACAACCAGTCTGGGCCGTCCTGCAAGGCCGTCAATATTGGCCGCAAATGTGCACGCTCCAGCAATACGAGCATTCCGGGCTGGTCGAATTCCAGCGTGATCCGGTCGGCTGCGGCGCGATTCGAGGTGCCGATCTGCGCGTCAGGTGCGAAGCGCAAACCCTCAATCGGCCATTCCAGACCGCTTGACCGGCCTGTGACTTCTGCCATCGGAAACAGTGACACTCGCGCCCCTATCGGCAGCGCAAGCGTCAAATGGGGCGGTGCCAGAAAGCAGATATCTTGCGCGGCCAGCATGACCACGCGTGCGCGCCCGTGCCGCACCAGTGAAGACATCGCTGCAAGCGTATGATCCAGCCGCGCCCCGTCAAACCCCAGCGCAATCACGAAGGGTGCGTTCAGGGCGTGCAGGGATTTGTCGAAATCCGTGCTGTCTTGCTCTGGGATATGAATGATCTGGTCGCGCAGCCGCGACATCAGCGCTGGGTCCAGCGAATCCATATCCCCGATCACATGTTGCGGCATATGTGCCTGCGCCATCAGCGCATTCGCCCCGCCATCGGCGGCAACCAGCATCGGGGCCAGACCAAGTGCCAGATTCAGGTCAGCGTGTGTGAAAACACCACCACCGACAAGCGTCACCCCACAGATTGAGTCGACAGACATCTTCATTCCAATAATATTAGTCTTTATTCCGAATCGGACTTTTCTTAGCCACATTCAGATCATCAAATGACCAAAGTCTGAACATCTAAACGCTCAGGTCTTACGCAAATCTGCGACCGTACAGATAACGAAAGTGAGCATGTTATGGTTGGCCCTAACAAGATTTTAACAGTGTCCTACGGGACATTCTCCTGCACTCTAGAGGGGTTTGATGAACCTTTCGGGACAATGCAGGGCATAGCTGAATATTTCCGTGATCTGGCGGCACAGGATAGGTATTTCGGCGCTGAACCGCCCACGCCAGATGCTGAAATGCTGCATCGAATCGCCGAACGCGAGATTCAGCGGCGGGTCGAGTCACATGTGCAGGAAAACGGTTTGGTGCTGCGCCCGCAAGCCGACCCTTCTCAGGCGACAGGGCAGCTTTCACTGGCCGCGAATGCGCAAACATCTGCTCCAAAGGCCGCGCAAGACCCAACGCCAGCGCCCGCACCAGCCGAGGCGGCGCCGGTGAGCGAAGACGCGGTCAAGGACGTGGTGACGCAGTCGTCAGATGTTATGGACGCCCCACAAGATACAGCAGCACCTGCCGCGCAAGATACACCTGAAGCGGGGCAGATGCCCGATACAGACGACACGCCAGATCTGGCATCGGTTGACGTACCTGAGGTCGAGCCTCAGATCGAAGCCGAAGCCGAAGCCGAAGCCGAAGCCGAAGCCGAAGCCGAAGCCGAAGCCGAAGCCGAAGCCGAAGCCGAAGCCGAAGCCGAAGTTGAAGCGCCGCGTCCAGCCTTGTCGCAACCTGTCACGCAGCCGTTGCCCAAGGCCGTTGCGGACGCAACTGCATCCACCACGATGAGCGAGAAACTGGCCCGCATTCGTGCACGCATTGCACATGCCGCCGGTGCGAATGCAAATATTGCCGCCGCGCCAAAAACACCCGTGATGGAAAACGACATCGAAGATGCGGAACTCTCCGAGTCCCATGATGCTGTGTCAGAAACCGACACGCGGACTGTGTCCGACGATGTAGCGGCCCCAGTATCTGGCGATTGGGTCGAGATGACCGCACCAGCGCAAGAGAATGATCACAACGCGGCTGAGGAAGTTGAGCAAGACATGGAAAATGCGTCCGTCCTGTCGGCGCATTTTGACCGTGACGATACTGATTTTGACGATGATTTTGATGATCTGGACGATGATTTTGACTCCGATCTGGAAGACAGCTATGCGGCAGCCGCGTCCCTCAAGGCTGATGCGAAAAGCGTTGATGCCGAAGTGCCGGCTGCTGCTGCGCAACTTTCTGACGCTGACTTGCGAGATCAGATTCGTAAAGTCATCGGCGAAACAGGCCTGAGCGAGAATGATGAAGCCGATCTTATTTCGGAACTTGCTCAGATCGAAAGCCGAGCTGCGCCGGGGCGTGGTGTGAATGCGCGCGCGCAATTTGATGCGATGATTGGTGATACGGATGAAACGGCAGCGCGGCTTCTGGAAACCGCGCGCTCGGAACTGGGGCAGGTGGAGTCACAGCGCCGCCGCGAGACATTCGAGCATATGCGTGCCGCCGTTGATGTCACGCGCGCCGAAGAGGAGGCAACTGGCCCCCGGCGTCCCGACATCGTGCAGGCCCGCGAGATCGAGCGCTACCGCGAAGATCTTTCCGCCCCCGAGCCGTTGCGTTCTGCAACACCTCGGAACCCCGACACTGCTGGCAGTGCCGATGTGGCGCGCGAAGAGGTATCACGCAGCGCGCGGCCAGAGCAGGCAGATCAAGCCCCTGCCAGACCGGAGCGGCCTGATCTGTCCGAAGAAACCGCTCTGGCACAAACCCTTCAGCCCGTTCCTCGGCGCCCTGCACGTGTTGAAGCGTCCAGACGGGCTCGGCCGGAGCCTGAGCGCGCGCCACTTGTTCTGGTGTCGGAACAGCGCGTCGACAGCCCGCGCCCCGCAACCCCGGTGCGCCCGCGGCGTGTTGCCAGTGCCGCAGGTTCAGCCATTGATCTGGAAGGGTTGAAGAAATCTTCGCCTTTGTCGATGGATGATCGCGCGGCCTTTAAGGAGTTCGCAGAGGCGGTTGACGCATGGTTGCTGGACGAACAGATCGAGGCGGCGGCAGCATTCAAGACGCATCTGAAAGGCCAGCAAGAGTTCACGCGCGTGGAATTGATGAGCTATGTCCTTGCCTACAACGAAGGGCGCGACGTGACGCGCGATGACATGCTGCGCGGATTTGGTACCTTGTTGCGCGAAGGCCGCTTGCAGCGTGGCGAAGGCGGCGCATTCAGCTTGTCTTCGGCATCCGAGTTTGACCAGCCCGCACGGAAATACGCGGCTGGCTGAAACAAGCACGATCACCCTATTCTAATCGGCAAATAACGCACAAGGCCCCGACAACAGTCGGGGCCTTGTGGTTTGGTGGCGGTGGTCATCACGCAGATGTCAGATATGAAAACAGGGGCCGAAACCGGCCCCTGTTTTCTATTTGTGTAAGATTGTGTCTCAGGTAAGCGTGCGCTCGATTTCCTCGCGCTCGAATATCTCGATGACATCCTTGGGGCGCACATCTTCGTAATTCTCGAAGGCCATGCCGCATTCCTGACCTGATTGCACTTCCTTAACCTCGTCCTTGAAGCGCTTGAGGGTCTTGAGCGTGCCTTCGTGGATAACCACGTTGTCGCGCAGCAGGCGGACGCCCGCAGACCGACGCGCCACACCTTCGGTGACCAGACAGCCAGCAACCTTGCCAACATTCGATACTTTGAAGACTTCGCGGATTTCAGCGTAGCCGATAAAGGTTTCGCGCACTTCAGCCGACAGTAGCCCAGAGGCCGCCGCTTTGATATCGTCAACCAGATCATAAATGATCGAGTAATAGCGCAGCTCGACCCCTTTCTGGTTGGCTGAACTGCGGGCCGACGAGTTTGCGCGGACATTGAAGCCGATAATCGGCGCGCCTGATGCCTCGGCAAGGCCGACATCTGTGTCGGTGATTGCGCCCACACCATAATGCAGAACCCGCACGCGCACTTCGTCGTTGCCGATCTTTTCGAGCGCCTGAACAATGGCTTCGGCAGACCCCTGAACATCGGCTTTCACCAGAACAGGCAGTTCTGCGACATCCTGATCGGCCTTGGCCTTGGCCATAAGCTGTTCCAGTGTTGTCGCAGCGCCTGCGGCGGCACGTTTGTCCTTGGCGGCTGCTTTGCGGTACTCCGCAATCTCGCGGGCCTGACCCTCGGTTTCGACCACGTTCAGCACGTCGCCTGCCTCGGGTGTGCCGTTCAGGCCCAAAACCTCGACCGGGACAGAGGGGCCAGCTTCTTTGATCCGCTCGCTCTTGTCGTTAATCAGCGCACGGACCTTGCCCCATTGTTCGCCGACGACAAAGATATCGCCCTGACGCAATGTGCCGTTCTGTACCAGAACCGTTGCCACCGGACCGCGCCCGACATCAAGTTGCGCTTCGATCACTGCACCCATTGCAGCGCGATCTGGGTTGGCATGAAGTTCTAGGATTTCAGCCTGAAGGGCGATTGCCTCCAGCAATGTGTCCAGCCCTTCACCCGTTATGGCCGAAACCTCTACATCCTGAACATCGCCGGACATCGCCTCGACCACAACTTCATGTTGCAGCAATTCGGTCCGCACCTTGTTCGGCTCGGCAGAGGGTTTGTCGCATTTGTTGATCGCAACGATCATAGGCACTTTGGCGGCCTTGGCGTGATTGATCGCCTCGATCGTCTGCGGCATGACCGAGTCGTCGGCGGCAACAACCAGCACGACAATATCGGTGACATTGGCACCGCGCGACCGCATGCTGGTAAAGGCCGCGTGACCCGGCGTGTCGAGGAAAGACAGGATCGCGCCGCTCTCGGTTTTGACCTGATAGGCCCCGATATGCTGCGTGATACCGCCCGCTTCGCCTGAAACCACACTGGTTTTGCGGATCGCGTCCAGAAGCGAGGTCTTGCCGTGGTCGACATGGCCCATGATCGTGATGATCGGCGGACGCGGATGCAGATTTTCAGGGATGTCATCTGTTTGGGTGATGACCTGCTCGACGTCAGCATCCGAAACGCGTACGACTTTGTGGCCAAATTCCTCGATTACCAATTCAGCGGTGTCTGCATCGATGGTCTGGTTCATGGTGGCCATGACGCCCATTTTCATCAATGATTTGACCACATCGGCGGCACGTTCTGCCATGCGGTTTGCCAATTCCTGCACCACGATGGTTTCAGGCAGTTGCACATCGCGCACGACTTTTTCACGCGATTGGGTCTGGCCCATTGCTTTCTGGCGCGCGCGTTCCTGCTTGCGCTTCATCGCGGCCATAGACCGTTGGCGGCCACCATCGCCGGATAGCGCGTCTTTGAGGGTCAGCTTGCCTGCGCGGCGACCGCCAGCATCATCACGCGGTTTCGCACGTGTTGCGCGGTCGTCTTCGCTACGCTTGACCGTTTTGCGGGCATCTTGCGGCGCTCCGGCTGGGCGTGCGCGCTCGGACAAAGGTGCCGCTGTGGCGGTGGGCGCGGCTGGCACCTCGTCTTCCTGTGCCTTGCGCGCAGTTTTTTCTGCCTTGGCATCCGCCGCAACTTTTGCGCGGGCCTCTTCTTGTTCTTTGGCGCGCAGGGCTTCTTCACGCTCGCGCTCTTCGCGCTCGCGTGCTTCTGCCTCGTCGCGGCGACGCTGACGATCTTCTTCGCGGGCACGCTCTTCAGCGTCGCGAATGGCGGCGTCCTTCGTCTCGCGCGCCTTGGCGGCGGCAAGCGCTTTCAGACGACGCTCCATTTCGACGTCGCTAATCCCGGCGGGGCGGCGCGAGGGGTCAGATTGCGTCGGAACCTTGTTTTGGGTTCCAGATGCCTGCTGAGTGCCCGGCTTCGGGACCACCACGCGTTTACGTTTTTTCTCGACCACCACAGATTTGGTGCGCCCATGACTGAAGCTTTGCTTCACATGGCCGCCTTTGCCGCCTAGTCCGAGTGTTTTCTTTCCGTCTGTATCGCTCATGCGTCCGTCTTATCCTCTCCGGCGGCGTATCCGCCGATACCTGTGCGCAAACCTTTCAGTCTTGCCGCTTCCTGTACAACAGCTTGACTGAGTCCACCAGCACGAAGCGAGGCATGTATCACATGTTCCCGCCCAAATGCCAAACCTAATTCCTGCGCGCTTAGCCAGCCGATATAGCTGTCAGGGCCATCCGGTGGGCGCAGTTTCGTTTTTCCGCGTGTCGAGCCGTCATGTGCCTGTATCAGAATGGCCATTTCACCCTTTAGGGCAAGATCACGACATTTTTCATACCCGCCCAGTGCCAACCCGCTTTTGCGCGCCAGCGAAATCAGATCAATCACGCGGCGCAATAACAACGCCTCGACCATGTCCGCCAAGTTCTCGGGGACGGATACGGCCTGACGCGCGGCGCGGGCAAAGGCTTTCTTTTTCTCTGCCTGCTCCAGTGACGCGCGATCCGAGCTGACCCAGATCCCGCGCCCCGGCAATTTAGCTGCCAGATCCGGCACAATCTGCGCATCTGGCCCGACAACAAAGCGGATCAGCGCGCGTGTATCCCCGGATTCCCCGGACACGATACAGCGCCGCTCTGGCCCGTCCTTGGTGTCGTTCTTGCCTCCGCGCGTCATGTGCGCCTCCGCGCCGCTCAGTGCGGTTCACCCTCAAGGGCGTCTTCTTCCGATATTGCGTCCTCGGCTTCGTCCTCTGCGTCTGGTTCCAGCTCGCTCGGGTCGACCCAGCCCAGCATGACACGTGCGGTCATGACCAGATGCTGCGCCTCTTCAAGGCTCATGTCGAAGCTTTCCAACAGCCCCTCATCCTTGACGCGCGCACCGTCCACTGTGGTCCAGCCGCCCGCAAGTTCCCAGTCGGCGCAGGTGGCGAAGTCTTCCAGCGTCTTGATGCCGTCTTTCGCCAAGGCTTCGACCATTTGTGGCGTCAGCCCCTCAAACTCGATCAGGCTGTCTTCGACGCCGAGGGCGCGTGCGCTCTCCAGTGCCGCTGCGGCGACCGCTTCCAGCCGTTCGCGCGCACGGGTTTGCAGTTCCAGTGCGGTTTCTTCATCGAACCCGTCGATCGTCAGCAATTCTTCCAGATCGACATAGGCCACTTCTTCAAGCGAGGTGAACTCTTCCGCGACCAGAAGTTGTGCCATCATCTCGTCGATGTCCAACTCGTCGATGAACAGCTTGGTGCGCAGGGCAAATTCGGCCTGACGGCGTGCCGATTCTTCGGATTCGGTCAGAATGTCGATGTCCAGACCTGTCAATTGGCTGGCCAGACGGACGTTTTGCCCGCGCCGGCCAATCGCCAGCGACAGTTGCTCATCAGGCACGACAACTTCGATCTTGCCTGCCTCTTCGTCGATCACAACCTTGCTGACTTCGGCAGGTTGCAGCGCGTTGACAAGGAATGTCGCCTGATCTTCGGTCCACGGGATGATGTCGATTTTCTCGCCCTGAAGTTCGTTGACCACAGCCTGAACCCGGCTGCCGCGCATACCGACGCAAGCGCCGACCGGGTCGATGCCCGAATCGTAGGAAATCACACCGATCTTGGCGCGTGAGCCAGGGTCGCGGGCAACGGCCTTGATCTCGATGATGCCATCATAGATTTCAGGCACTTCCATCTTGAACAACTCGGCCATAAATTCCGGCGCTGTGCGCGACAGGAAAATCTGCGGCCCGCGTGCTTCGCGGCGTACATCCTTGACATAGCAACGGATGCGGTCGCCATTGCGGTAGCTTTCGCGCCCGATCTTCTCATTGCGGCGCAGCACAGCTTCGCCACGGCCAACATCAACGATGATATTGCCATATTCCTCGCGCTTGACCACACCATTCAGGATGGTGCCTGCGCGATCTTTGAATTCTTCGTACTGGCGGTCGCGCTCTGCTTCGCGGACGCGTTGCAGGATCACCTGTTTGGCGGATTGCGCTGCAATCCGGCCCAGTTCGACGGGCGGCACGCGGTCGATAATCTCATCACCCAGTTTCGGGTCGTCCAGATAGGGCTTGGCCTGCTCGACAGTCAGTTGTGCGTGGTAGTTTTCCAGCTCTTCTTCGTCGACAACTGTGCGCACGCGGGTAAATGCGGCGACACCTGTTTTGCGGTCGATGTTGACGCGGATGTCCATATCGGCCCCGTAGCGTGACTTGGCCGCGCGTGCGAGACTGTCTTCCATCGCCTGAATGACCAGCTCGGGGTCAATCATTTTCTCGCGGGCGACGGCCTCGGCGGTTTGCAGCAGTTCAAGCTGGTTGGCAGAGGTGATTGCCATGTGTCAGTCCTCCTGGTGGGGCGCATCCTGTGCGTCCGCTTCGTTGTCGTCTTCAATCTCGTCAAACTGGCTTTCGTCAAACGCACCGCTTTCCTTGCGGGCGCGCAGCATTTCGGCGATCAGCTCGTCGGTCAGAATCAGTTTCGCTTCTGACAGCCACTCGAATTGCAGTCCAATCGTGATTGGCTCGCCATTCTCTTCGATCTCGATCAGGACTTCATCGCCCTCGACCCCTGCCAGCATCCCGCGAAAACGGCGGCGCCCGTCAATCAGCTCTGTCGTTTCCAGCCGCGCCTCATACCCGTTCCATGCGGCAAAGTCCTTCAGCCGCGTAAGGGGCCGGTCAATGCCGGGGCTGGACACTTCGAGAGTATACGCGTCATCAAGCGGGTCTTCAACATCCAGCGCAGCCGAAACGGCTGTGGAAATCGCGGCGCAATCGGCAACCTCGATCCCGCCATCGGGGCGGTCTGCCATAATCTGCAAGGTGCGTGTCTTGCCGGCCATCAGCCGCAAACGCACCAATTCAAACCCCAGCGCTTCGATCACCGGGGTGACGATTGTGGCGAGGCGCTGATCTAACGATGTCTTGGCGATAAGATCGCTCATTGTTGCCCCTTTCTCGGGCCAAACACAAAAAAACGGGCGCGCGGCCCGTTACGAATTCCGGTGGAGCCTGAGTAACAAGCGCCGCTATTAATCAGCGATATAGGCAAGTCCTAGACGGAATGCAAGCGTGCTGTTTTCTACAGTTTCAGCCGGTGCCCTTCGTGGCGCAAATGGTTCATCACCCGCAGCAGTTCCGCGCTGATGCCCGGCTCTGACAGAGCGTGTCCTGCAACCGGAACCATCTCCAGACGCGAGCGCCCCCATGCGGAATGCAGCGCCCACGCAGTGTGCGGCGGGCAGATCATATCATAACGGCCCTGAACGATGGTGCCGGGCACGTCTTGTATGCGGTGCAGCCCCCGCATGAGCGCGCCATCTTCGCCAAGAAAGCAGCCATTGGCAAAATAGTGGTTCTCCAGCCGGGCAAAGGCGCGGGCATAATCGCTGGGCGCGTCGCCTACACCTAAGCCCCGCGTCTCGATCGAGGCCAGTGCATTTTCCCAGCGGGTCCAACTGCGGGCGAATCGGTTTTCTTCATGGATATTTCCGCTGAACAGCCGTCTGGAATAGGCGGCAATCAGATCGCCATGTTCATCTTCGGGCACGGGCCGGATGAACTGCGCCCAGATTTCAGGAAAGAACCGCGCAGCACCGCCCCCGTAAAACCAGTCGAGTTCGGACTGTGTGCCCAGAAACACACCCCGCAGCACCAGATAAGCTGCGCGATCCGGATGCGCCTGCGCATAGGCCAATGCAAGCGTCGCGCCCCAACTGCCGCCAAACACCATCCAGCGTGCGATGCCCAAGGTTTCACGAATCAGTTCGATATCGGCGATCAGATGCTGTGTTGTATTGGCCGTCACTGTTGCCGCGGGTTTCGAGCGCCCGCACCCCCGCTGGTCAAACAGGATAACGCGATATGTGGCCGGGTCGAAAAAACGCCGCATTGTCGGGCTGCACCCGCCGCCGGGGCCGCCGTGCAAAACAACGACGGGAATGCCATTGGGGTGCCCAGACTGTTCGACATAGACGCGGTGCCCGTCCCCTACGTCCAGAAGACGCTGGTCGAACGGGTCGCAAATCGGATAAAGCGCCGATGCTGTGGTGTCATGTCCTGCAGACTTGTCCATATGAAACACTATATAGTGAGAAACGCGGGCCTGCCATGGGCATGTCGCGAAAAAGCCGGAGGAAGCATGAGCGTGTCAACAATCGACCCCAGTGAAATTGCCAAATTCGAGGCGATGGCCGCCGAGTGGTGGGACCCGCATGGCAAGTTCAAGCCCCTGCATATGCTGAACCCGTGTCGCCTTGATTACATCACTGGCCAGATCGCAGCGGAGTTTGACCGCGATCTGGCAGGGCCGTCGCCTTTTGCGGGCCTGCGCGTGCTGGATATCGGCTGCGGCGGCGGGTTGTTGTCAGAGCCGATGGCGCGGCTGGGCGCGGATGTGGTCGGCGCAGATGCGGCAGAGCGCAATATTCCCGTCGCCCGCCTGCATGCCGAGCAAGAGGGGCTGGAGATTGACTACCGGCACACGACCGCCGAAGACATGGCCGCAGCAGGCGAGCAATTTGATGTGGTGTTGAATATGGAAGTGGTCGAGCATGTCGCCGATCTTTTGGCCTATCTGACCGCCTGTCAGCGTTTGCTGAAACCGGGCGGGCTGATGATCTGCTCGACCCTGAACCGCAATCCGAAAAGCTACGTCATGGCTATAATCGGGGCGGAATATGTCATGCGCTGGTTGCCAAAGGGCACACATGACTGGTCGAAATTCATCACGCCGGATGAGCTGTACGGTTTGCTGCGCAACGCGGGGCTGGAGCCAGTGGACCGTAAGGGGTTTGTCTTTAACAAGCTGACATGGGGTTGGTCCCTGTCGGAGCGGGATATGTCGGTGAATTACGTTACCGCTTCGGTCAAGCGGTCACAGTGGTGATTTGAGTATTTTTAGCAAGAAAATGGGTCTTATACCAAGTCTCGCGAAATCTGACTCTTCTGAGGGTTTTGGGATTCCCAAATCTATGAAGATCTGACTCAATGGCGTCAGATTTTCTGGGGAGGGCCTCTCTATGGGCGCAGCGCTCGCGTTACGGACAGACTACGACGGCATGAAGTTGAGAGAACTTGCGCGAAAGACAAAGGATGCCAACCAAGCCCGCAGGCTTTTGGCGCTGGCGGAGATCTATGATGGCGGTCGGCGCAGCGATGCTGCTCGGATTGGTGGTGTTGGCCTACAAATTGTCCGTGACTGGGTGGAGCGGTTTAATGCCCGCGGGCCTGACGGCTTGATCAACGGCAAAGCTCCTGGTCAGCAGTCTAAGCTTAACGATGAGCAGCGCAGGGCGCTTGCTGCAATTGTTGAGAGCGGTCCGACCTTATCGGTCCATGGGGTCGTCCGCTGGCGCCTGAGTGATCTGAGGAAATGGATTGCAGACACATTTGGGATTTCACTTCACGAGACGTCGATAAGCCGGGAACTCAGGGCGCTTGGTTATGTCAAACTCACAGCACGCCCGCGCCATCACGCGCAAGATACAGCCGCACTGGAGGACTTTAAAAAAAAGGGTTTGCAGCCGCAGTAGCAAAGCTCCGCGCACGGCTCCTGCAAGGCACTGTGATCGAAGTCTGGTTCCAAGATGAAGCGCGTGTCGGCCAGAAAAACAAGATCACGCGCCGATGGGCGAAGCGCGGTACGCGACCTTCCGCCCCACATGATCAGCGCACGAGTTCAAGCTACATCTTTGGAGCGATTTGCCCAGCCCTCGGGAAAGCTGCAGGTCTTGTGCTGCCAGCGTGCAATACCGAAGCGATGGCCCTGCATCTTGCTGAAATCTCCCAAACTGTCGCACCCAAAGCACATGGGGCTGTGCTCGTGGATCAAGCCGCATGGCACATGACTGACAAGCTGGTCATTCCGGACAACATCACCATCATCCCGATCCCCGCAAAATGCCCAGAACTCAATCCAGTCGAAAACATCTGGCAATTCATGCGAGACAACTGGCTATCAAACCTCATCTTCGAAACCTATGAAGACATCGTAGATCATTGCTGCAAGGCTTGGAACAAATTGGTCAGCATGCCCGACACAATCACCTCCATTGGAACCCGCGACTGGGCTCAAGAGTTCTGATCAATGCTGATTGGTATTAGCTGTAGGCAATGACCAGAAGTATACTGCCAAGAATAAGGCGGTAGATCACATAAGGCGTGAAGCTGACCGAGCGCAGCAGCTTCATCATAAACACAAGCGCGGCCCAAGCGGCGAAAAAGGAAATGAA